>NZ_CP028942.1:1200000-1500000 GCF_013307225.1 Polynucleobacter tropicus
CTATCCGCATTTCAAGCGCTGGTTTGAAATGATTGGCGAGCGCCCAGCGGTAAAACGCGGCTGCGAAGTATTAACAGCATTACGCAAGCCATTGCATGATGACAAGGCCAGAGAGCAGTTATTTGGTTCAACCCAGTATCAACGAAGGAAATAAGATGAAGATTCAATCAGTTGGCGTAATTGGTGCAGGCACCATGGGTAATGGTATTGCGCAGGTGTGCGCTGTCGCGGGACTTGACGTTGTTATGGTTGATATTAATGATGCTGCGGTTCAACGTGGTCTTGATCAAATCAGCAAGAGCTTAGATCGTCTAGTTAAAAAAGAGACGCTCACAACAGAAGCAAAAGATGCAGCGCTTAAGCGCATTAAAGGCAGCACTTCTTACGCAGATCTAAAGGGTCTTGGATTAGTAATTGAAGCTGCAACAGAAAATCAGGCAATCAAAGAAAAAATTCTGAAGCAAGTTGACGAGATTGTTAGTAAAGACACCATCATTGCCACCAATACCTCTTCGCTATCTATCACTAAGCTTGCGGCCCTAGACTCTAACCCAGCACGCTTTATTGGTATGCACTTCTTTAACCCACCACCCTTGATGGCATTGGTAGAGGTGATTCGCGGATTACAGACTAGCGATGAGACACACGCCGCCATTATTGAAATGGCTAAACGCGTGGGCAAAGAACCTATTACCGTGAAGAACTCTCCTGGATTTGTGGTTAACCGAATCTTGTTGCCCATGATTAATGAGGCCTTCTTTGTTTTATCAGAGGGCTTAGCCAGTCCAGAAGACATTGATGCAGGTATGAAGTTGGGTTGCAATCAACCTATTGGTCCACTTGCGCTAGCAGATCTAATTGGTTTGGACACTTGTCTTGCGGTGATGGAAGTGTATTTTGAAAACTTTAGCGACTCAAAATACCGTCCTTGCCCACTCTTGCGAGAAATGGTTGCCGCAGGTTACCTTGGTCGCAAAACTGGACGCGGCGTTTACACCTACGATAAATAATCTTTAATTAAAAATTTCAATACATAGTCGTGAGTAATAATCCCATTCCCCCACTCGTTCTTAAACTTGCTTATGCAGGCTTAATTCCATTTATTGGTTTAGCTTTGTTGGTACAACTTGCGCCAACTCCAGTTAATTACTTAAGCGCTGAATCGCTGGCGGGATATGGCGCGGTGATCACCTCTTTTATGGGGGCTTTACATTGGGGTGCCAATTTGCATAATTTAGGCAAAGCGGCTACAGGCGATCGTTGGTTAGATCGCAACGCCTGGATCTGGGGAGTTATTCCTGCTTTGGTGGCTTGGGTGGCCTTGCATATCTACATCCCAGTTGGCTTATTAATCATGGCATCTACGCTGATTATTCAACGAAATATTGATCAAAATACTTATCGTTACTATTTCGCCGATGAAGCTACATGTGCGGCATTCATGACGATGCGCAATCGCTTAACTTACATCGCTGCTTTCTGTTTATCTTGGGCGGCCATAGTGATTTTGTTTATTCAAGCTTGATCAATGAGCGGTCTTTTTGATAACGCACCAGCGCCACCACTAGCGGAAGCGTTACGCCCGAAATCAATTGATCAGGTTATTGGGCAGACCCATTTACTGGCGCCCAGCAAACCACTAAATCTGGCTTTTGCATCAGGCAAGCCTCACTCCATGATCTTATGGGGGCCGCCAGGGGTAGGAAAAACAACGCTAGCTCGCTTATCCGCCAAAGCATTTGATCGTGAGTTCATTGCCATCTCCGCCGTATTAGCCGGCGTTAAAGAAATTCGGGAAGCCATTCAACAGGCTGAGCAAACCCTGGCGCAATCTGGCAAACAGACGATTCTGTTCGTTGATGAAATTCACCGCTTTAACAAAAGCCAGCAAGATGCACTCTTACCCCATGTGGAATCAGGTCTATTTACCTTCATTGGCGCTACTACTGAGAACCCATCTTTTGAGGTGAACTCTGCATTACTTTCCCGAGCGCAAGTCTATGTTCTGAAGTCTTTAAATAAGGCAGAGCTTCAACAATTATTTGAGCGCGCGCATCAATTTGCAATGACTGAAGTTCAATTCGAGGAGGCGGCCATTGACACTCTCATCCATCATGCCGATGGTGATGCTAGAAGATTGCTGAATTTAGTTGAGCAGGTGCGCAACGCGGTATTAGCGCCAGACTCTGCAACCAAGATTGTTGATCAAACCTTTATTGAAAACGCCCTTTCTACTCAGGCTAGACGATTTGATAAAGGTGGTGACCAGTTTTACGATCAGATATCCGCACTGCATAAATCTGTGAGAGGCTCGGATCCTGATGCTTCTCTGTATTGGTTATGCCGAATGCTAGATGGTGGAGTAGACCCTCGTTACTTGGCTCGTCGCATTATTCGCATGGCATGGGAGGACATAGGACTTGCGGATCCTCGTGCCATACAGCTAGCGAACGATGCCGCCCTTACCTATGAGCGCCTTGGCTCGCCTGAAGGAGAGTTAGCGCTTGGTCAAGCGGTTGTTTATCTCGCGGTTGCAGCCAAAAGCAATGCAAGTTACAAAGCATTTAATGCGGCTCGCGCCTTTGTGGCAAATGACCAATCCAAACCTGTACCTAATCATTTGCGTAATGCACCAACCAAGCTTATGAAAGAGTTAGGTCACGGCAAAGAATATCGCTATGCTCATGATGAGCCTCATGCTTATGCTGTTGGTGAATCGTACTTACCTGAAGGAATGGCAGCGCCACATTGGTACGAACCAGTCGAACGTGGCCTAGAAAGTCAGATTAAAGAAAAGATGTCCTTCTTACGACAGCTAGATGCCGAGCATCAGAAAAAATAACAGGACGAGATTGGAAAATGTCTTCTAAGTTACCAGCACGTTTTTATTACGACATTATTTCTCCGTTTGCGTATCTATATATCAAGCAACGCAGGCGACTAGAAGAGAAGCTGGAAATCACACCTGTGCCGATATTGTTGGGCGGCCTTTTTAGAGCAACGGAGAATAAAGGGCCTGGTGAAGTTGCCGCAAAGCGCCCTCATACCTATCAATTTTGCGTTTGGCAAGCTGAGAAATTAGGAATTCCCTTTCGCTTTCCGGAGCACCATCCATTTATGACCGTCGCGCCCCAACGTCTTTTGGTTCAAGAAAAAGCAGATTGGGTGATGGTTGAAAAAGCTTTTGACTATGTCTGGCTAGAAGGCAAAGATCCAAACCTTTCTTGGCCTGACTTTTGCGCTTATCTTGGTTTATCTCGGGACACGCCGAAACCAGATGACGCCGCCGTGAAATCTCAACTAATTGCCAATACCGAACAGGCGAAAGCGGATGGTGCCTTTGGAGTGCCTGCCTTGATCGTCAATCAACGCTGTTTTTGGGGTGTTGATACGATGGACTGGGTACTTGATTACCTCTCTCGTCCAGGAATGTTTGATGAAGCCCCCTATGCAAGAGCGGGCAATCTTCCGAATGGCTTGGCACCATAGCGCAATACAATAGGCTATTGCTGTTCATTAAAACTTTGTCTCGTTTCAGGAGTCTTTATGCGTAAGTTTTTTACCCTATTCGTTTTTGCTTTTACTTGCTTTGCGACTCAAGCGGCAATCGCCGGCCCAAAGGTGGAATTTAAAACCACGATGGGTAACTTTGTTGTGGAATTGGATGATGTTAAAGCCCCTAAAACTACGGCCAACTTTCTGAACTACGTAAAGAGCGGTTTTTATAACGGCACCATTTTTCACCGCGTTATTGATGGCTTCATGATTCAAGGTGGTGGCTTTACACCTGACCTCGTGCAAAAGCCTACTGATGCACCAGTTGCATCTGAAGCAAATAATGGACTCAAAAACAATACTTACACCATAGCAATGGCCCGCACTTCGGATCCTGATTCTGCGACAGCTCAATTTTTCATTAACGTTAAAGATAATGAGGGCCTGAACTACCCAAACGCTATGGGTAATGGCTATACCGTATTTGGTAAAGTGATTTCTGGAACCCAAACTATTGATGCTATTCGCAAGGTACCCACCATGGTTGCCCCAGCTCCACGCATGGGTAGAATGGCTGACGTACCAACAAAGCCAGTTGTTATTGAATCGGCCACCATTCTCAAATAATTGATAGAGTAAGCGTCATGATTTTGCTGGATGACGCCCAAAGCACGGCGGCCAATCCGTCGAGTCGAGTCTATAACGCGCCCCTGCAAAATTGGCGCGTTCTTCCTAGCGGCAACTCCAAAACCGATCGTCGAGCAGTTAAAGACTGCTTAGAAGAAATAACTCTTGCATTAGATAAAGGCCAATACTTGGTTGCCGCTTTCGCCTATGAACTAGGTCGATTGATTCATCATTTACCGCAACCTACCAAAGAGTCGCAGGGAGTAACAAATTCTCATCCACTGATTGAGGCGTGGGCTTTTCAGGAATACCAAAAGCTCTCAAAAGAGCAAATGGATCACTACATTGCGACTGAATTAAAAGCACTATCGAATGTAGAACAACTTGCCGGAGTCATGAATCTTCAAGACTCAATAAGCGAAGATCACTTTTGTGACGATATCGAAAAGATTCAAGAATACATTCGTAGTGGTGACACCTATCAAATTAACCACACCTATCGCATCACTGGTGATGTCTACGGCGCACCGCTTGCCCTTTACAGTCGATTGCGTGAGCGCCAGCCCGGTAGATTTGGCGCCTATATCGCACAAGATCATCGCTATTTACTCTCTCAATCACCAGAGCTATTTATTGAGCGTCAGAGAGACACATTAAAAGCAATGCCGATGAAAGGCACTGCTAGCGCCCTATCCAATTCAGCAAACTCCTTATCCGACGATCCCAAGAATCAAGCAGAAAATGTCATGATTGTGGATCTATTGCGCAATGATTTAAGTCGCATCTGTTTACCCAATACAGTAAAAGTGCCTCACTTATTTCAGGTGGCGAGGCATGGCGATGTATTGCAGATGACCTCCACTGTACAAGGGCAAATAAAGCCAGATGTAAAACTGCATGACATTTTGAACGCTGTTTTTCCTTGCGGCTCGGTAACAGGCGCACCCAAGAAACGCAGCATGGAGATTATTCAAGAGCTTGAGCAATTTGATCGAGGCTACTACTGTGGCGCCTTGGGGTGGCTAGACCCAAATGGCGACTTTGCTTTTAGCGTTCCCATTAGGACTATTGAAATTGAAAAGGATTCGTCATCTCAGGCGATGAGCTTTACTCTTGGCGTTGGTGCTGGCATCACAATCGATTCCGATGCAAAGCAGGAGTGGTATGAGTGTCACATTAAATCCGCATTCCTAACAGAGCTACCAAGCAACACTGGTGTATTTGAAACAATTGCAGTTCTCAATAAGTCGCCTCAACGACTTGAATCACACTTAGATCGGATGCAAAGCTCGGCGCTCGCCCTGCGCATCCCTTTTGATAGAGAGAGGGCTCGTGCTGCTATTTTGAATGCGTGTACCCCCTTGGATCAAACTCTTCCCACACGCTTAAGACTTGATCTTGCCGCCAACGGGGATTTAAGCACTCAATGCGGAACCCTTGATCAGATCAATGAACCGGTCAAGATTTTTTGGGCAAAAGATATTCTGCCTATGAACTGCAAAATGAGCTCCAGCAATCCACTGCTGAAACACAAAGTAAGCGCCCGTGATTTGTACGACCTTGCTTGGCAGAAGGCCGTAAAGCTGGGTGGATTTGATGCACTCTTTGTAAATGAACAAGGCTTTGTGACTGAAGGTGGCAGAAGTAGCGTCTTCATTAAACCCGCCAACAGAAATGAATGGCTAACCCCGCCTATCTCTGCAGGAGTGTTGCCTGGGATCATGCGCAAGGCCTTACTTGCTGACCCCAGCATAAATGCCCGTGAGGCCAACCTGACTATTCAGGATATCTTGATGGCGAAAGAGATTATGCTTAGCAATGCCCTGCGAGGCGCCATTAAAGCCCATTTCTAGAAAGCATTCATGAAGTACTGTCCCAACTGCGCAGCCACAATCACGGTAAAAATACCGGCTGATGATTCGCGTGAGCGACATGTGTGTGAAGCATGCGGAAGCATTCATTATCAGAACCCTAGAAACGTGGTTGGCAGCATTCCCATTTATGGTGACAAGGTATTACTCTGCCGCCGTGCTATTGAGCCACGCCATGGCTTTTGGACTCTGCCTGCAGGCTTTATGGAGTTGGGCGAAAGTACCAGTGATGGCGCCGCTCGCGAAACATTTGAAGAAGCTGGCGCAGTTGTTGATATTGGGCCGCTGTATTCATTGCTAAATGTTCCTCATGCGGAGCAAGTGCATTTGTTCTATCTTGCCACTATGAAGACACCAAATTTTTCAGCTGGCGAAGAAAGCTTAGAAGTGGCCCTATTTGATGAACAAGATATTCCTTGGAATGATCTTGCCTTTCCAACCGTGAAGCAGACTCTAGAGTGGTTCTTTGCTGATCGCGCCTCTGGAGCTTTGAATAGCGAATTTCATGTGCGCAGTCGAGATGTCTTGCGTACCGAGAAAATCTAAACCAGTTGGATTAGTTAGCGGATGAGTCAAATTTGTTGGCTTGGGCCCCAAGATTCCTTTCCCAATCCCTTGCTAAGTCCAGATCCAGACCAAAGCGTGCCCGGTCTAATTGCAGTCAGCGAGTGCATTTATCCCAATCAACTACTGCAGGCATACAAGCTAGGCATTTTTCCTTGGTATTCAGATGAGCAACCAGTATTGTGGTGGTCACCCGATCCGCGCATGGTTCTAAAGCCCAACGACTTTCACTGCAGCGAATCTCTTCAGAAAAGTATTCGTCATTTATGCCAAGATAGCCAGTCTGAGCTTGTGGTAAATGAGGACTTTGGAGCAGTCATCCGCGCATGCGCAACAAGCGCTCGCAAAGATCAAGATGGCACCTGGATCACACATGAAATCATGGATGCCTATTCAACTATTCATGAGCAAGGCTATGCTCATTCAATTGCAGTTATAGAAAATGGCGCATTGATTGGGGGTTTATATTGCGTTGCTATCGGCAGCATGGTTTATGGTGAGTCGATGTTTAGTCGCAAGCCTAATGCCTCAAAGATAGCCTTAGCCGCCTTAAGCGCTTGGTGTATTCAGAATCACGTGGCAATGATTGACTGCCAGCAAGAAACGAGTCACTTACGTTCAATGGGCGCTAAACCCATACCCCGCCATGACTTTTTACAACAACTGCAAGCTTCCATAAATCAATCTAATATTGTTAAATCCTGGAAATTTGATAAGCAAATATTGACGCACTGGTTATGACGCGCTTAAAAGAGCTACCCCTCACAACCTTACAGTTTTATGCAACTGCGCCCTACCCATGTAGCTACTTGCCTAATAAAACCGCGCGTTCGCAAGTTGCCACACCATCACATTTAATTCATGCGGATGTCTATAACGAACTCATTCATGCGGGCTTTCGTCGTAGCGGTTTATACACATACAGACCCTATTGCGACTCATGCAAGGCATGCATTGCTACTCGCGTGCTAGTAAACCAATTCACCCCTAACCGTAGTCAACGCCGTGCCTGGAAAAAACACTCTGGCCTTCAAGCCTCGGTTTTGAATCTAGGGTATCAAGAGGAACACTATCAACTTTATCAACGCTATCAAAATGAGCGTCATGCTGGTGGCGACATGGATAGCGACGATCAAGATCAGTACATGCAGTTCTTGCTTCAAAGCAGAGTTAATTCACGCATTGTCGAATTTAGGGATGGTCCTAATGACACCCATCCAGGCAGATTGCGCATGGTCAGCATGATCGATATATTGGAGCATGGCATCTCTTCTGTATACACCTTCTACGATGCCTCGGATAACGCGGCTAGTTTTGGCAGTTACAGCATCATGTGGCAAATCGAGCAGGCACGAATACTGCACCTACCCTACCTCTACTTGGGCTATTACATTAAAGAAAGCGAGAAGATGTCCTACAAGGCGAAGTATCAGCCGATGGAAGGACTCATAGAGGATCATTGGCAGAAACTGACTAGTTCATAATATCTGTCATGATCGATCGATACTCACTTTTACGTCCCTGGCTCTTTTGTTTAGATCCAGAACAAGCCCATAATCTTACGCTTACCAATTTAGATCGCGCACAACGTTGGGGTTTACTAAATAAATTAGTTAGCAGACCAGTCGCTGATCCGCAACACATTTGTGGAATTGAATTTCCAAATCCGGTTGGCTTGGCTGCAGGATTAGATAAAGACGGCAAGCACATTGACGCATTGGCTGCACTTGGTTTTGGTTTCTTGGAAATTGGCACGGTTACACCCCGTCCTCAACCAGGCAATCCCAAACCTCGCATGTTTCGTCTGCCTGAAGCTCAGGCCATTATTAACCGCATGGGCTTTAACAATGATGGCGTTGAGGCTTGTGTTGCCAGAGTACGTAAATCTCATTATTGGCAAAGCGGCGGTGTACTGGGACTCAATATTGGTAAGAACGCTAGCACCCCTATAGAGGAGGCTGCTAGTGATTACGTGCTCGGCATGGAAGCAGTCTACGATATCGCAACTTACATCACCGTCAACATCTCATCACCTAACACTAAAAATCTTCGTGCACTTCAGGGTGAAGACATGTTGCGCGATCTTCTTCGCAATCTTGATGATGCAAGAAAACGTTTAAGTGATCGCACAGGAATTCGTAAACCGGTGTTTCTAAAAATCGCTCCAGATCTTGATCAAGATGACATTCATTTGATTGCTGATTTATTAGTTAAGTTTGGTATGGATGCCGTTATTGCTACCAACACAACCATTGCTCGCGATGCAGTACAAGACCTCGAACACAGTCAAGAGGCTGGTGGTTTATCTGGCGCCCCTGTTCGAACCGCATCCAACGCCGTCATCAAAGCACTTAAAGCACGACTCGGAGATCGTCTGCCAATCATTGGCGTTGGCGGCATCCTATCTGGCGCTGATGCTAGGGAAAAAATCAGATCCGGAGCTTGCCTAGTTCAGCTTTATAGCGGTCTCATCTATAGAGGTCCCGATCTTGTCAACGAGTGTGCCAAGGCTCTAAGAAGCGCCTAAATTGGGTTTTTAGGACTCCCGCCCGCCCTAATCAGTTGGTTAAGAGGTGCAATTTAGTAAGCGCTTATTTCACAATATGCAATATGGCCTGAAATCGCTACAATAGGGCATATGAATACCAGCAAATCTGTCAAAGACTCCAAAAATACTGGGGAAGTTGCTAAAACTGCCATCCAGGTGGTTGAGCGCATGATGAATTTGCTCGATGCTTTGGCAGAGCATGAAGAATCCTGCAGCCTTAAAAGCTTGGCAGAACAAACGGGACTACACCCCTCTACTGCTCACCGTATTTTGAATGACATGGTTGCATGCCGCTTAGTTGAGCGTGGGGATGGTGGTACCTATCGCCTAGGACTCAAGCTATTAGAGCTTGGAAATTTAGTTAAGGCTAGACTTTCTGTCCGTGAAGCAGCACAGGGACCGATGCGCACTCTTCACAAGCTTACTGGCGAAACAGTAAACCTCTCAGTACGCCAGGGCGATGAAATCGTTTATGTAGATCGTGCATACAGTGAACGTTCGGGTATGCAGGTTGTGAGGGCAATTGGAGGTCGCGCCCCTCTTCACCTCACCTCGGTTGGAAAACTCTTTTTAGCAAGCGATGATGCCAATCAGGTTCGAGCCTACGTCACCCGTACTGGACTATCAGGCCACACTCGCAACAGTATTACTGATTTAACTAAATTAGAAACTGAACTTAATCATGTTCGCAGAGTCGGCAGCGCACGCGATGATGAAGAATTGGAACTTGGGGTTAGCTGCCTTGCGGCTGCCATATTGGACGATACTGGCAAATTGGTAGCGGGATTATCACTAAGCGCCCCTACAGATCGTATTCAAGCTGATTGGTTGCGATCACTACAGGATACTGCTCTGCAAATCTCCAAAGGCATGGGTTACAAACCTAAATCAAACGAGCCAGGCAGCTCGGCCTAAGAGATCTACTTTTACATCAAACGACGTATTGGCTGGGTGCCTGATGGCATGCGCTCATACCAATCGCGCACACGAACTGCATCCGCAAAACGCGACTGCGTTCCCACTGAATCCAAGAAGACCAACAACAAAGGTGTATTGTTTACTCTAGCTTGCATCACCAAACATTTACCAGCCGCGTTAATAAAGCCTGTCTTTTGCAAACCAATGTCCATGTCGCCGGAACGTACTAAGCGATTAGTGTTCAAAAACTTCTGAGGGCGCTTTGCAATCACCATGGTTAAGTCTGGCCAGGTGGAATACTCTCGTATCAATTTATATTGATACGCCGCATTAACCATGCGAGCTAAGTCTTCTGCGGTGGAGACATTTTCACTGAGCAATCCAGTTGGATCTGCAAAGTGGGAATGCTCCATGCCTAGCTCTATAGCCTTGCGATTCATTGCATCAACAAAGGCAGGTATGCCTCCTGGGTAGTTTCGCCCTAGGGTATACGCTGCGCGGTTCTCAGAAGACATGAGAGCTAAATGCAATGCGTCTTCACGTGACATTGCCGTACCTTCAGTTAAACGTGAGCGACGATAAATATGTGCATCTTCAGCATTAATTACAATCGTTTCATCTAGAGGCAATTTGGAATCCAAAACTACCATTGCCGTCATCAACTTTGTGATCGATGCAATTGGCAAGCTCACCTTTGGGTTCTTTTCAAAGTAAACCTCTTTAGTATCTTGATTGACCACCATTGCAACACTCGACTTCAAACTCAGATCATCATGCTGCCCTCGTAAACCTAGTGCTGTTGCAAATGAAGGTGGCGCAGCAACTTCCGGCGCATTTGCGCGGGTTACTGTAACGCGAACTGTTTTGGGTTTCTTGGGAGACTTAACTACAGCCTTGCTGGCCTTAGTTTGCTTATCCTTATCTTTACTGGCAGCATATGCTGGCGCAATAGAGGCGCCACAAGTAAAAGCAAAGATCACAGAAAACAGCCAAATTCGATTCAAACGCATCCCAACAAGACCTTCCAAAACTTTCGACATACGGAATGATAAATACTTTCTAGACCAACATGGGAATTATTCCAACCCTAATTTCACCCTCTATTCAGCAATCGTAGCGACTGTATTGTTCTGACGAGCATTAACGAGCACTACTCCCGTCATTGTCAAGCATAACCCTAGGGCCATCATGAGCGTAAATGGCTCATCAAACAAGAACCACGCCATCAGGGCCGTAGTTGGCGGTGTTAAGTACAAAAGGCTTGTTACCTTGGTTGCCGCACCCTTGCGAATCATCATGAAGAGCAGGCTAATTGAACCAATCGATAAGGGGAAGACTGCCCATAGTAGAGCTGTAACAACCGAGGCATTCCAGACCATCACCCCGCTCTCAAAGGAATACATACAAAAAAAGCATAAGACAGCAGAAACACCAAACTGAATTGAAGAGCCAGCCCGCAAATCAAATACAGGGCAATATTTCTTTTGATAGAGCGTGCCGAAAGTGATCGATAGCAGCGCAATGAAAGCCAATACATAACTTGCAAAAGGAATATGCGCAAAACCAATCTTTTCCGCCACCACCAAAGCAACGCCAGCAAACCCGAAACACAAACCGATCCATTGACGCGGTGTAACTTTCTCTGAAATCCATGCGGCAAACCACGCGGTCAATATCGGCTGCAATCCAACAATAATCGCAACTAATCCTGCAGTCATTCCAAGTCTTACGGCAAACCATACGCCAAGCAAATATCCAAACTGCAGCAAAATGCCCGCTATCGCAATATGCTTGATTTGAGGCCAGCTAGGCCAAGTAATGCGCCAAATCAGGCTCAATGCAGCCATCGCCGCAAGCACCCCACTAAAGCGCCAAAATAGAAAAGTTGCGGGTTCAACATAAGGCATGGCTAGACGCGCAATCACAAACCCCGTACTCCAAATCAACACAAAAATGGGAGCAATAAAACTGTCTAAGCCTGGCTTCATGAATAACTTACTGAAAATATTGAATTTTTTAACCTAATGCCTCATTTTAGGCTTTTTCAAAAGGGTCTTACTAATAGCAAAGCCACATTTAAAGCCTCTTATGAATGATGCGATACAAAATAGAGGCTTTATAATTGTCCGTATAAGTTAGTTGATCCAATTTCCCCAAAGGGTCATACTCAAGAAAGTAACCTAGACCAAAGAAAGGGTCTGCAATGAACTTAACTCCAGAACAAATCGCAGCAGCACAAAAGGCGAACTTAGAAACCTTGAGTGGCTTAACAAATCAAGCGCTGCAAAGTATCGAGAGATTGGTTGAACTCAATTTAGCAATTGCCAAGCAGAGCTTGAGTGATAGCGTAAACAATGCCAAGAAAGCATTGGAAGTAAAAGATATTCAACAGCTCCTTGCCCACCAAGCAGAAACCGTCCAGCCTATCGCTGAGAAAATTATTTCATACAGCCGCCATCTCTATGAATTGGCACATGAAACCCAGGACAACTTCACCAAGTCTGCAGAAAAAGAATTTGCCGCTGGACAGAAGAAAATGAATGCACTAGTTGAAGAGTGGACTAAGAATGCACCTGCTGGTTCTGATGCCGCTGTTCAGGCACTCAAGCAAGCGATTGCCTCCGCGAACAATGTATTTGAAACTAGCCAAAAGGCAGTAAAGCATGCGGTTGAAGTTGCACAAACCAACATCAACACAGCCGCTGACGCAGTAACAAAGGCCAGCAAGAAAAAGTAATTGCTAGCCGCCCAGGGTATCTATTAGAAGTTCTCAAGTAAAAGCCCCGACTAGTCGGGGCTTTTTATTTACTGAAAAGTGCTTTTACTTTGTTCAAGAAGGGATTCGTTGATTAATACGGGCAAACACTTTGCGAGCATTACCCTCAAAAATCATTTGCTTGTCTTGAGCACCTAGGGAATCCGCTGCATCAACATAGCGACGTGTGTCATCGAAATAATGCCCTGTATCGGGATCAATATCTTTTACTGCGCCAAAAGTTTCCGAGGCAAACAGAATATTCTTAACTGGGATCACCTTGGTTAACAAATCAATCCCAGGCTGATGGTAGACACAAGTATCAAAGTAGATGTTGTTCAATAGCTTGCGATTAATATCCGGGATCTTCATATCTTTCGCTAACCCCCTAAAGCGCCCCCAGTGATATGGCACCGCTCCACCGCCATGGGGGATTAAAAATTTCAATTCAGGAAACTGCTCAAACAGATCTGAGGTCAAACACTGCATGAAAGCTGTTGTATCGGCATTGAGGTAATGTGCACCCGTCGTATGAAAGCAGTCATTGCAGCTCGTACTAACATGAATCATTGCCGGAACATCCAATAACACCATCTCACGATATATTGGGTGCCAATACGCATGAGTTAAGGGCGGATCACGCCAATACCCACCAGAAGGATCGGGATTGAGATTGATACCAACAAATTGGTACTCGTTAATGCATTTACGCATCTCGGGCAAGCAGGCGCTGATATCCACCCCTGGTGACTGTGGAAGCATTGCTGCCCCGACAAAATGCCTAGGAAATAATTGCGTAACCCGATAACAAAGCTCATTACAGATTGCAGCCCAAGTAGCTGAGGTATTGAAATCACCAATATGATGGGTCATAAAGCTGGCTTGAGGAGAGAAAATAGTTACATCAATGCCACGCTCTCGCATTCTGGCCAATTGATTATTTTCTATTGACTCCCGAATTTCATCATCACTAATTTTTAAATCCGAAACCTTGGGGCCAAGCTCTGGTGTATTTAGATTTGCAACTTGAGCTTCTCGCCACTCCCTCAAGGCTTTCGGTGCGGTAGTGTAGTGTCCATGACAATCAATAATCATGACTTCGCTTTCTAGCTGGTTAATGCTGAATTAGTTGGGCGCAAGACCTTGAATGCCCGATCGTTGAATTATTTCTTTGAGCTTGCCCGTCGATTCCATGCGATCCACAAAATCATTTAACAGGGAATCTGGGATTGCGCGTGACTGAGGCGTGCCGAGGGCCAAATACTCATACCCGATAATGGTAGATAAGACCCGAGACTTAGGAATGGAAGCAGCCATTTCATAAAGAATTGCTTTATTAGTGGAGAATCCATCAAGCTCGCCAGACTTTAAGAGTGCAATCGCATGTTTTGTAGACTGGGTCGGCACCAAGCTAGCATTCGGAATTAAGCTTGGTAACTCAGACTGGGTATTACTTCCCACACTGTAACCAATCTTAATGTTTCGACGATTGATTTCTGAAAGAGATCCAATCTTGCTATGCGGACTTATTAAGAACCCTTTTTCAATTTTGATCACCGTCTTAGAAAACTGAATGTACTTTGCTCGATCAGCGCTTGCATTAGTAAACACTAAATCGACGGAACCACTCCTTATCGCAGCCAATACATCCGCATTTTTCTCAAATACAACAGGGTCATATCCCACCTCCAATTGGGTAGCGAGATTTTTTCCTAGCTCATAGCCTATACCGCGAGCTTGTCCAGGACCATCAAAATCTAGAACCGAAGTCGGAGTGCCTTTGTATAGCCCCATCCGCAACGCCCCCTGCGGAGTCAATAAATCTGCGGGTGTACTAGCGCATCCCCATAAGGCAAGGCTAAGGACAAATAAACAAAGAACTTTTAGTTTGTATATTGTTTGCATCATATTAACGAATCATTAATCGGGCTGGATATTGGCTTCACGTACCAATTTTTCATAGCGCTTACGCTCTGAATTCAAATAAGTCGTAAATTGCGCCGTTGTTCCCGGACTCACCTCTCCCCCTACTGAACCTAAACGCTCTACCATTTCTTTTGATTGCAAGGCTTTTTCCACATGGGCGTGCAAGGTCTTCACTATTGAAGCTGGTGTCTTTGCTGGTGCGATCAAGCTATACCAAACAGATGCCTCAAAACCCGGAAATCCAGATTCAGCAACAGTTGGCACCTCTGGAAATAAGGGCGAACGTTTTGCGCTCATTACAGCAATAATTTTTAGCTTGCCACTTTTAACTTGAGGGGCAACTTCTAACATATTGACTGCCACCAAGTCGAGTTGCCCACCAATCACATCGGTAATTGCGGGCGAGCCACCTTTATAGGGCACATGCTTCAATGAAATTCCAGCTGCTTGCTCGAAAAATTTCATAGCCATGTGAGGGGTAGCGCCATTTCCTGGTGTGCCGTAAGTAATGTAATCAGGATTGACCTTTGCGGCCTTAATGAGGTCTGCTAGTCTTTGATATTTGCTATCAGCAGGAGCTGCAATCACAACAGGCACTCGCCCAATCATTGCGATGGGTGTGATGTCTTTATCAATATCAAAAGGTTGTGGCTTATATAAAGACATATTGGCCGCCAAGGCATTTGCTGCAACCATCAATGTGTAGCCATCTGGCGGACTATCTATTAATTGTTTAACTGCGATATTTGTGCCAGCACCAGGCTTGTTCTCAACAACAAATGGTTGACCCAACGAACTTGATAAGATCTGCCCCAAAGTTCTAGCAACTAAATCGACCGCTCCTCCGGGCGCATAACCAACCAATACTTTGATTGGCTTGTTGGGGTATTCCTGAGCATTCGCGTTCGATAGGAATATGGTAGCAAATACTAATACAGCAATTTGAATCATTCGTCTCATTATTAATTACTCCTTAGGAGCGCCAGACATTTTGACGATGCCCTCATAGCGCTTAATCTCTGATTGCGAAAACTTTGTAAAGTCAGCCACGGAACCACCATCTACTTGAGCGCCTATTGATTGCAGATGCTTTCTAACTTCGGGGTCCTTAAGCACCTTATTAAATGCGGCATTTAGCTTATCGGTTACATCTTTTGGTGCGCCAGCAGGCAACATAACCCCATACCAAGCATTTGCCACCATGGGTGCACCAGCCTCTTTCATGGTTGGAACGTTGGGTAACTCAGGGATACGCTTCTCAGATGCCACTCCTAATGCCTTGAGTTTTCCACCTTTAATGTTTGCCATTGAACCCGTGTCTAGCATCATATCGATATGACCAGCCATCAAATCGACTGCAGCAGGGCCACTACCTTTATAGGGTACATGGCGAATATCTAGACCGGTTACTGTTTTAAATTGAGCGCCTGCTAGATGTTGTGAAGCGCCAATGCCTGCGGATCCATAGGTAAACTTGCCAGGATTTTGTTTTGCATCGGCCATTAAATCTTTCAAGCTATTCCATGGTGATGATGCTGGTACAACCATGATGTTTGGAATCGTGCAAACCAGCACTACTGGCGTGAAATCTTTCGCAGCATCAAAACCTTGATTGGCAAATAGATGAGGGCCTGCAGCATTCGTTGAACTTGTAGCCATCAAAATAGAATAGCCATCAGGCTTATCTTGCAAGAATGCTTGAGTGCCAATGTTGCCCCCAGCGCCACCTTTATTTTCAACAAATACAGAAACGCCAAGCTCTTTTGTGAGGGGTTGAGCTAAGATGCGAGCAACCTGATCTGTTGCCCCACCTGGAGGCCATGGAACCAGGAACTTAA
Source organism: Polynucleobacter tropicus (assembly GCF_013307225.1). Classification (NCBI taxonomy): domain Bacteria; kingdom Pseudomonadati; phylum Pseudomonadota; class Betaproteobacteria; order Burkholderiales; family Burkholderiaceae; genus Polynucleobacter; species Polynucleobacter tropicus. The sequence continues at coordinate 1,216,543 of NZ_CP028942.1, forward strand.
TTGATTTGTCGGGATAAGCAGCTGATACATTTAAAGAAAGAGTGGCAAATAATGCCGCTAGAAAAAAGCGCTTTTTCATAGAGCGCCTTTTTGTTTTAGGGTAGCGTCAACCCAAGCATCGTCATACTTGCCATCCAAGATCGATTGAATAGTTTTACGCTCCGTTAACTCTTTCTCCTTACCGAGTCGCGCACCCTCTAATGCAATCTCAGGGGATAAAGCGATGATGCCATCGCCATCACCCAAAATAATATCGCCAGGGTTCACTGTCATTCCACCAATACAAACTGGCACATTGATTGATCCAGGCCCGTCTTTATAAGGACCGCGCATATTCACTCCACGCGCCCAGCATGGGAACTGATGACGTTCAAAGGCCTCAACATCACGTATGGCAGCATCGAATACCGCACCTATTGCTCCGCGCGATTTCGCAACCGTCATCATGATTTCACCAAATAACGCACGCGAGATATCGCCACCGCCATCAACCACTAAAACATCGCCTGGTTGCAAAATTTGTAAGGCTTTATGAATCATTAAATTATCGCCAGAGCGAACGCTTACCGTAACCGCATTTCCACAAACTGAAACAGGCGACTTATTGACAGGCAGAATACCTACTGCACCAATGGTTCGACCAAGCACATCACTAACAACTGAAGTAGCTAACCCAGTCAATGCAGTGATACCTTCATTAAAGGCATCTTTTCGGGGGTTGATAGCGTAACCATAAGCCATTTTGTCTTCCTTATTGTTGATTTACTCAACTGTTATTAGCAGTCTGAGCTAAGATCTATTCTTTTTAAAAATATACCCTACTTAGAAGCCTTTTATTCAAAAAGTTTCAAATGACAAAACTCATTAATCGAGATGAATTACTGTCCCTAGCGACATCAAGCCATAAGGAATCGTGCCCAGATTGCCAATCCCTTACGTGCGATGGATGGGAAAGCATACCTGGCGGCTTTGAAACTAAAGCACTAGAGTGCATTGGCACGCTTCGAGTTGAAGATAACCAGGAATGCTGGGAGGAATATCACCCCGACGGAACAGATCTCTGGTCAAAAAATGCTCCAATCGCGATCGGGTTCCACCCCTATAACAAGTCGGATGTCCATCAATGTAAGAAATGTGGCTCTAAATATCTTCGCTATTTAGAAGCTGGTGGTTATTACGTAGATGAGCGCATTCGAAAACTGGATGCAAAACTCATTATTTAAAACTTGTATCACTACCGATGATTAGCCATAAAAAAGCCCCGATTACTCAGGGCTTTTTTATTTGCAACTACCGTTAGCTCAATGAAGTGGGGTTAAGCAGACTTCTTCTTGACCGGGGGCAAGTCTGTGCAATGACCATGCGCCGCTTCTGCAGCCAAGCCAACTGACTCACCCAGGGTTGGATGCGGATGAATAGTTTTTCCAATATCAACCGCATCAGCACCCATCTCTATTGCGAGGCATACCTCTCCGATCAAGTCTCCAGCATGTGTGCCGACGATACCGCCACCAATAATGCGATGAGTCTTAGCATCAAAAATCAGTTTCGTGAAACCTTCATCGCGACCGTTTGCAATAGCGCGCCCACTAGCTGCCCACGGGAATAAGCCTTTTTCATACGCAATACCTTGGGTCTTGCATTGTTCCTCAGTCAGGCCTGCCCAAGCAACCTCTGGGTCCGTGTACGCAACAGAAGGAATTTGCTTAGCATCGAAGTAAGACTTCTCACCAGCGGCAGCCTCGGCAGCCACATGACCTTCATGCACCGCTTTATGAGCCAGCATTGGTTGACCAACTAAGTCACCAATTGCGAAGATGTTCGGTACATTGGTGCGCATCTGCTTATCAACCGGAATAAATCCGCGCTCGTCCACTTGAACGCCTGCTTTATCTGCGGCGATTTTTTTGCCGTTTGGAGTACGCCCTACTGCAACCAATACCAAATCATAGGTCTGTGGTTGAGCAGGTGCGTTCTCGCCTTCAAATGTCACCTGAATACCATCAGGCTTTACTTCAGCTTTTGCTGCTCGAGTCTTGAGCATGATGTTTTCAAAACGACCAGCGTTGAACTTCTCCCAAACCTTCTCAAGGTCGCGGTCGGCGCCCGCCATCAAACCATCCATCATCTCGGCAATATCAATACGCGAGCCAAGCGTGCTGTAAACCGTAGCCATTTCTAAACCAATAATACCGCCACCAATTACCAGCATTCTTTTTGGAATACTCTTGAGCAATAAGGCACCTGTACTATCAACAATACGAGGATCTTCAGGTAAGAAAGGTAGTTTTACGGGCTGGCTACCAGCAGCAATGATTGCCTTCTGAAAACGTACCACTTCTTTTTGCCCAGTTAAGTCCTGGCCTGAACCATTGGTTAATTCAACTTCCACATGGTTTGCATCTAAGAACTTACCAAGACCGCGCACTACCTTCACTTTGCGTGCCTTAGCCATACCAGCTAATCCGCCAGTTAATTTTGCAATCACTGACTCTTTATAGCCACGTAATTGATCAATCTCAATCTTTGGCGCACCAAATGTGATGCCATGCTTAGCCATTGTCTTTACTTCATCCATGACAGCAGCGGTATGAAGTAATGCTTTTGATGGAATACATCCAACGTTTAAGCACACGCCACCTAGGGTTGCATAACGCTCTATTAAAACGGTATTCATACCCAAATCAGCACTGCGAAATGCCGCGCTGTATCCGCCGGGACCAGCGCCGAGCACTAATGTCTCGCACTCATGATCTACCTTCCCGTTGTACTGCCCCGCTTTTGGTGCAGAAGCAATTGCAGCCGGAGCTGTTGCTGGGGTTGCGGGTTTAGGCGCAGCTGGTGCAGGGGCTGAAGCCGGTGTAGTGCCAGCACTTGCCTCGATTTCAGCGATCACAGAACCCTTGCTCACCTTGTCGCCTAACTTCACGGCAATGCTAGTAATCGTACCTGCGGCATCCGCAGGAACTTCCATCGTTGCCTTGTCAGACTCGAGGACGAGTAATGGCTGCTCTTTTTGAACCACATCACCCACCTTCACCAATACTTCAATGACAGGAACATCTGAGTAATCACCAATATCTGGAACTAGAATGTTTTGCTTAGCCATAAGTTCTCCTTATAGCGAAGCACGACGGAAGTCGGCTAAGAGTTGAGCAATATACACATTGAAGCGAGTCGCCAGAGCACCATCAATTACGCGGTGATCGGCAGATAAAGATAACGGACAAATCAAGCGAGGTACAAATTGCTTGCCATCCCAAACTGGTTTCATAGCAGCCTTGCTAACACCCAAAATAGCCACTTCAGGCGCATTCACGATTGGCGAGAAATAAGTTCCGCCAATGCCACCCAAGGAAGAAATGGTAAAGCTTGCGCCTTGCATCTGATCTGGCTTCAATTTGCCATCGCGAGCCAATGCAGCTAACTCAGAAGTTTCCTTCGCTAACTCAAAGATACCTTTCTTATCAGCATCTTTAATTACTGGCACAACGAGACCAGTTGGCGTATCCGCAGCAAAGCCAATATTGAAGTATTTCTTAAGAATTAAATCATCGCCATCCAAAGAGCTATTGAACTCTGGATATTTTTTCAACGCAGCAACAGCGGCTTTCATCAAGAATGCGAGCATCGTAATCTTGATTCCCTTCTTCTCATTCTCTTTATTGGTGAGAACGCGGAAAGCTTCTAAATCAGTAATGTCCGCATCCTCGTGGTACGTTACCGCAGGAATCATTACCCAGTTGCGACCTAAATTTGCCGCTGTGAGTTTCTTGATGCGATTCAATGGTTGACGTTCGATCTCACCAAACTTTGTGAAATCCACTTTTGGCCAAGGAATTAAATTCAAGCCACCCAAACTTCCGCCACTAGAGGCCGCAGCTGCACTACCAGCGCCGCCACTCATTGCCGCTTTCACAAACGCTTGCACGTCTTCTTGAGTAATGCGTCCCTTTGGACCAGAGCCTTTAACTTGAGCGATGGTTACACCAAGCTCACGTGCAAACTTTCTGACTGAAGGGCTTGCGTGGCTAACAACAGTATCTACTGGTGAAGGAGTATTACTAATTGGCGGAGGTGCTGGTGCTCTGGCGATAGGAGGCTCAACTGCTCTGGCCAAAGGAGCTGTAGATGCAGCAAGGGCTGGTGCCGCAGGTGCAGAAGCTCCACTGGAAGCGCCATCCAAAATAACTACTACTGAGCCTTCAGACAAGTTGTCGCCAACTTTAACCTTAACTTCTTTCACGACACCGGCGTGAGAGGATGGAACATCCATCGTAGCCTTATCAGATTCCAGAACAACAATCGACTGCTCTTTCTCTACCTTATCGCCTACTCTTACCAATACTTCGATCACAGGAACGTCTTTGTAATCGCCAATATCTGGAACTTTTACTTCAAGCGGAGCGCCGCCTGAAGAAGCTGGGGCCGCAGAAGCTTGGGGTGCGCTTACAGCAGTTACTGCCGGAGCGGGTGCCGATGCAGCTGCGCCCTCTTCCAGAGTGATCACTACAGAACCTTCTGACAAGGTGTCACCCACCTTAACCTTCACATCCTTTACAACACCAGTATGCGAAGAAGGCACATCCATAGTGGCCTTATCAGATTCCAAAACGACAATTGATTGCTCTTTTTCAACCTTGTCGCCTGCTTTTACGAGCACCTCGATAACTGGCACATCTTTATAGTCACCAATGTCCGGTACTTTGATTTCGATTATTTGACTCATGAATGATCTCGCCTTAAACCGTCATTGGGTTTGGTTTGTTAGTGTCGATGCCGTACTTCTTAATAGCTTCAGCCAATTTTTGACGATCAAGCTGACCTGCATCAACCAAAGATCTCAACGCGGTAATAACAACCCAACGACGATCTACTTCAAAGAAATCACGAAGCTTCTCACGGGTATCTGAACGACCAAAGCCATCGGTACCAAGAACTTCATAACGACGGCCCATGTGCTGAATCGCTGGGCGAATTTGTTCTGCAAATAGGCGAACATAGTCAGTAGAAGCAATGATTGGACCCGTTGTATCTCTTAGACATTTCTCAACATGAGAGAGCATTGGTGTTACTGTTGGATTCAATAAATTGGTGCGATGCGCTGCATTCCAATCACGACCCAACTCTGTAAAGCTTGGGCAACCCCACAAGTCAGAAGCAACACCCCAATCTTTTTGAAGCATCTCTGCTGCTTCAATCACCTCACGGAAAATCGTGCCTGAGCCCAAAAGCTGTACACGAAGCTTGGCATTGTTATCGCCAACAGACTTCAGCTTATACATCCCTTTAATAATGTCTTTTTCAGCACCCTTAGGCATTGCTGGATGAGCATAGTTCTCGTTCATGAGGGTGACGTAGTAATACACATCCTCCTGAACTTCCAACATGCGACGCATACCATCTTGAATCACCACTGCTAGCTCAAAGGCAAATGTTGGGTCATAGCTAATACAGTTTGGTACGGCTGCACTCCAAAGATGACTATGACCATCTTCGTGTTGGAGACCCTCGCCATTCAATGTGGTTCTACCCGCAGTACCGCCAAGTAAGAAACCTCGACTACGCATATCGCCTGCAGCCCAAGCTAAGTCACCAATACGCTGGAAGCCAAACATGGAATAGAAAATATAGAAAGGTAGCATTGGCACACCGTGCGTTGAATACGATGTAGCGGCTGCAATCCAGTCACACATGCCGCCAGCCTCATTAATGCCTTCCTGCAAAATTTGGCCAGACTTATCCTCTTTGTAGAACATCAACTGATCATGATCTTCAGGGGTGTAGAGCTGGCCCAATTGGTTCCAGATTCCTAATTGACGGAACATACCTTCCATACCAAAAGTACGTGACTCGTCTGGAACAATTGGAACTACACGTTTACCAATAGATTGATCTCGCACAATGGTATTGAGCATACGCACAAATGCCATAGTGGTGGAGATCTCGCGCCCTTCTGTTGTCGCCTCAAGCAATGGAGCAAATGCACTTAAAGCTGGAACCGGCAAACTCTCTGCCTTTGCGCGACGCTGTGGCAAGTAACCGCCCAACTCTTGGCGGCGAGCTTTCATGTATTCAAGCTCTGGGCTTCCCTCGGCAAACTTCACCAAAGGCATTTCCACCAAATCTTCATCCTTAACAGGAATCTCAAAACGATCTCTAAAGCGACGTACATCGTCGTCATTCATCTTCTTCGCTTGGTGAGCAATATTCATTGCCTCGCCAGAGCCGCCCATACCATAACCCTTAATGGTATGAGCCAAGATAACCGTTGGCTGATCCTTATGATTCACTGCTGCATGAAATGCGGCATACACCTTGTGTGGGTCATGACCACCACGATTAAGCTGCCAAATTTCATCATCACTCCAATCGCTAACTAAGGCTTTTAATTCTGGAGTATTGAAGACAGTCTCACGAACGTAAGCGCCATTTTTCGCTTTCATGGTTTGGTATTGACCGTCAACGATCTCGCCGAGACGTTGCATCAAAATACCCTTCTTATCGCGCGCAAATAGAGCATCCCACTGACCGCCCCAAACCACTTTAATCACGTTCCAACCAGCGCCACGGAACTCACCCTCTAGTTCCTGAATAATTTTTCCGTTTCCGCGAACCGGCCCATCCAAGCGTTGCAAGTTGCAGTTAATAACAAAGATAAGGTTATCCAACTTCTCGCGGCCAGCCATGCCGATTGCACCCAAAGATTCAGGCTCGTCCGTTTCGCCATCACCAAGGAAGGCCCATACTTTGCGACCCTGCTCTTGAATGAATCCACGATCTCTCAAGTACTTCATAAAGCGTGCCTGATAAATCGCCATAATCGGACCAAGACCCATAGAAACGGTTGGGAATTGCCAGAAGTCCGGCATTAACCAAGGATGTGGGTAACTTGAAATACCTTTGCCACCTACTTCTTGACGGAAATTATTTAACTGATCATCTGTTAAGCGACCCAACATATATGCACGCGCATAAACACCTGGTGCTGAGTGACCCTGAACAAATATCAGATCACCGCCATGCTCTGCTGAAGGCGCATGCCAAAAATGGTTGTAACCAACATCGTATAAAGTTGCTGCGGATTGGAAAGAGGAAATATGGCCACCGACATTCGTATCTTTATTGGCACGCAACACCATTGCCATGGCATTCCAACGTGTGTATGAACGAATACGATGCTCTACATTTTGATCGCCAGGTAAACGCGCTTGATTCTCTACTGGAATCGTATTGATATAAGGCGTCTCAGCATGAAACGGTTGATCAACCCCATTAACGCGAGCATGGGAAATTTGCTGATCAATCAGATAAGCCGCACGTTGCGGACCTTCGTTATGAATTACGCCATCGAGCGCTTGCAGCCATTCTTGTGTTTCACCAGGATCTGCATCCTGTGGATTTTGCTTGCCTAAAACTTGATCTGGAACTGCAGCCATAACTTGTCTCCAATAGTTATTTGATTTACTTCAGTTGCTTCGTTGTTAGTCATTCACTCTATAGGCAACATTCTAGGAAGGTATATGGGTGTTAACAAGCAATTTTCCACATAATGATAATATTTCTCATAATGTGGTATTTTGTTGCGACGCACAGGAATAAGGCTCAGAGAGTTGAAAAACGATATTTAGAGCCCCAATCAGGCAAAATGGGCTTATATCTATGAAATCCACGGCCTTAGTCAGCTTAATCACCAAACCCTTTAATTGGCTCCGAAAGATACGGGGCTTTAAGCTGGTTTACACCCCATTACTTGCCATTGTGTTGTTCACGATGGTGATGAGCGTCATTTTGGGCACCCTGCACTTACAAGAAAAAAACCAGCAAGAGGCGGCCCTATTTCGAGAGCTATCTTTTGCAAAGCAGCGCATTCAATTGCGATTTGCAAATAATGCAGAAACATTAAATGCTATTAATCGCGAAATAGCTACTAGCACAGAAGATCCCAAACTTAAACAGCTTGTGCGTGAACAAGCAGATGATTTAATTCTCAATAATCATGAGATTGTAAAAATCATTTGGATAAATGCGGACAACCAGCGCTTGTGGACAGTTCCTGTCAATATCAATAAAACAGACTGGATCAGCAAAACTCAAAATGATCAAAAATCAAATGAGAGTCTTGCAAGCACTATTGAATTAAGCAAGGCCACCAGTAGAGCGGCATTCAGCCCCTTCATGACTCTGAGCCTGCCAAATGAAGAGCCAATTACTAAAGAAAGACGGACCGTATTCTGGCAAGTTGTTCCGAACATTGTGGGCGGTCAAACCATCGGCTTCCTAGCTGCCCTATATACAACCCAAGGCGTACTAGAAATCATTCCAGGGGAGCTAAAGGCTCACTATCGCTTCACGCTACTGAGCGACAACGACAGAGTTCTTGCCATCTCTTCTGATCGCGATACCCCGAAACGCGCCTTCAGCAATCAAACCAGTCTAGACATTGGTGTACTCAGCCCCAATATGGTGTTGCGTATTGATACCTACCCCCCACCCACCAACCTGACATTCCGCATGCTTATTGGAGTGGTGATTGGACTTTCCGCATTCGTGATTTGGAGTCTCTGGTCTGTATTGAAACAGATGCAAGTGAGACAAGAAGCCGAAGCCAATTTACGAACAGAAACTAACTTTCGTAGCGCCATGGAAAATTCCACGCCAGTGGGTATTCGTGCGCACGATATGCAAAAGCGAATTACCTATGTCAATCGCGCATTCTGTGAAATGACGGGATGGAGTGCCAAAGAGCTGATTGGGCTTGAGCCTCCTTTCCCTTTCTGGCCAGATAGCCGCAGAGATGAACTAGTTGAGAAAATGAATCGGGCCTTGAGGGCCGACATCAGCAATAGCCTGAAAAAAGGCATTGAGGGTGCAATCCTCAGAAAAGATGGCTCGCTGATACAGACACGCACCTTTATCGCCCCATTAATAAATGAGCGCGGCCAACAAACAGGTTGGGTCACCTCATTAATTGATATTTCTGAGCCTAAAAAGATTCGGGAAGAATTAGCAGCATCGCAAGATCGCTTTACAACCGTTCTCGAGGGTCTCGATGCGGCTGTTTCTGTTGTCTCACTAGAAACAGATGAACTTCTATTTGCCAATCGCTTTTACCGTGAGAATTTTGGAAACGATTCCAAGGGCCACTTTCAGTTAGCTCATCAAGAAAATCGGATTGATACTTTGCACAATATTGCACAAGATCTTCAAGATTACATCCGCGATGGCATTCCGACCTCTTTCTTGTATCAAGAGTCTGAGTCTGAAGAGGTTCAACTCAGCGATGACAGCAATAAATGGTACGAAGTACGTCGCCGCTTCATTCCATGGGTTGATGGACATCTTGCGCAATTACTGATTGCCACTGACATCACCCTTCGTAAAGAGGGTGAGGATCTGGCACGCCAACAAGAAGAGCGCATGCAATTTACGAGTCGTTTAACCACCATGGGTGAAATGGCATCCTCTTTGGCTCATGAACTTAATCAGCCCCTGTCGGCCATCTCGAACTATTGCATGGGTGTTGCCAAAAGATTAGAGGGCAACCTTGACCCTATGCTCAATAAAGAAATTTTGCCTGCCCTAGAAAAAGCTTCTGAGCAAGCACATCGTGCCGGCACGATCATCCAGCGTATTCGTGGATTTGTGAAACGTAGCGAACCTCAGAGAAAACCTATCGCAATCAACGAAATCATTAATGACGCCGTTGGGCTCGTTGAGATCGAGGCACATCGCCACCGCCTCACGATCACCTCAAACATTGCTGAAAATCTTCCCGAAGTGAATGTCGACCCCGTTCTCATCTTGCAGGTTTTGGTCAATCTACTGAAAAATGGCTTAGATAGCACTAGGGAGGCCTACCCCCTCTCTTCACGCTGGTCAGCCCCTCCTGTCTCTATTAGTGCAGACCTAGACACTAGTATTTTTCCAGCCATGCTCCGCATTCAAGTCAAGGATGGGGGCGCCGGAATCCCTGAATCGGTCTCACAACGCATGTTTGAGCCCTTTTTCAGCACAAAATCTGATGGAATGGGCATGGGGCTCAATATTTGCCGCTCCATTATCGAATCCCACCACGGTCGCTTGTGGGCCGTGAATTCCATGGATGCCGAACATACCAAGCTTGTCGGCTGCACCTTTACAATATTGCTACCCCTAGAATCTCCGGAAACTAGCGGGAATGTATAACTGTCGTACTGATGATTGATTTGTGAGAACCGTTATGAACTTAAGCGCCAGCACCAAACCTAACCAGGCCGAAGTTGTTTATGTCGTCGATGATGATGAAGCAGTTCGAGATTCTTTGACATGGCTTTTGGAAAGCAATGGTTACGTCGTGCGTTGCCATGCAAGCGCGGAACGTTTCTTGCAGTCTTTACAAAGCACCGATAAGTCAACTATCTCCTGCGCCATTCTGGATGTGCGCATGCCTGGTATGTCTGGTCTTGAATTGCAAGAGCGTTTAATTAGTGAAAATCTGCCAATGCCTGTTGCATTTATTACAGGTCATGGGGATGTGTCGATGGCGGTATCAACCATGAAACGTGGTGCGGTTGATTTCATTGAGAAGCCATTTAAAGAGAATGATCTTTGTGGCCTTGTTGATCGCATGTTGGCAAAAGCTCGTGTGGACTACTCTCAAGCAAGTCAACGCAAAATTACTCAGAGCTTGCTCAGCAAACTGACCGGTCGCGAGCGTCAAGTTCTTGAACGCATTGTTGCTGGACGCCTGAACAAACAAATTGCCGATGATCTTGGCATCTCCATCAAAACTGTTGAAGCACACCGCGCCAACATTATGGAAAAGCTCAACGTCAACACCGTAGCGGACTTATTGCGCCTAGCGCTCTCTGACCCACAACCTAATTAATTTCCACCCTATTTGTAATGCCGGCTCAATTACTCGACGGAAACGCGCTCTCCAAGAAACTTCGTACTGAAATCGCCGCTCGTGGCGCCATTGTGACCGCTAAGGGTGTGCGCCCTGGTCTAGCCGTAATTGTTGTTGGAGATAATGCCGCCAGCCAAGTCTATGTACGCAATAAAGTGAAAGCCTGTGAAGATGTAGGTTTTCATTCGGTTCTGGAACGTTATTCTGCCGAGCTTGGTGAAGAAGAATTATTGGCTCGCATTGCAACATTAAATGCTGACCCCTCCGTTCATGGCATCTTGGTGCAGCTCCCTCTGCCAGAGCATATTGCCGCGGAACGTGTACTTGAAGCAATTGCGCCCGAAAAGGATGTGGATGGCTTTCACGTTGCTAATGCAGGCGCACTGATGGTTGGTCAACCAGAATTCAAACCTTGCACACCATATGGTTGCATGAAAATTTTAGAGAGCATTGACTATCCCATTCGTGGTGCTAGAGCAGTGATTGTTGGCGCATCTAATATTGTTGGCAAGCCAATGGCTATGCTACTTTTACAAGCAGGCGCCACAGTAACTATTTGCAATAGCAAAACTCGTGACCTTGCCCACCATACCAAGGACGCAGATATCCTTGTTGTTGCTACCGGTAAGCCCAAAATGATTTCTGGCGACATGGTTAAAAATGGCGCCGTGGTGATTGATGTGGGCATTAATCGCCTTCCCGACGGCAAACTCTGTGGGGACGTTGATTTTGATACGGCCAAATATGTAGCAGGCTGGATTACCCCTGTTCCTGGTGGTGTTGGTCCCATGACCATTACCATGCTGTTAATGAATACTTTGGAAGCCGCAGAAAAAGCAGCCAAACCTTAGATCCATTAAGCTAGAGGGATGAATACATCCCCTCTTGCCACCCTTTCCCCAGAATTACAAAACAATCCTTTACTTAGTTTTGGCCGAGGAATTGCTTCCTATTCAGAAGTAAAGCCTGAACACATTACGCCTGCGGTTGGGTGGCTACTAAAGCGCGCTCAGAACGCTGTTGATCTTGCAACTGATCCAAGTACTCCTGCCACCTGGGATCAATTAGCAGAACCATTAGAAGATGCTACAGAAGCTTTAGGTAGATCTTGGGGAGTTATTTCTCATCTGAACAGCGTTGCAGATACGGCTGAGCTTCGAGCAGCCTACGGCGCGATGCTACCCGAGGTAACCGCATTTTTCTCCAGTCTCGGACAAAATTTAGCTCTGTATCAAAAGTTTAAAGAGCTCAGCAATAGCCCTGGGTTTGCAAAACTAAATCGTGCGCAGAAAAAAGTCATTGAAAACTCTTTAAGAGATTTTCGTCTAGGTGGTGCAGAATTAAGTGATGCAGATAAGCCTCGCTTTGCTCAGATTCAGGATGAGCAAGCAGTGCTTGGAAAAGCATTCTCTGATCATGTTTTGGATGCCACCGATCATTTTGTTCATCATGTAAGCGATGAATCTCAGTTAGCCGGCCTTCCAGATGATGTCAAAGCCGCAGCAGCCGACGTCGCTCAGCAAAAAGGGTTGCAGGGTTGGGCTTTCACTCTGCACTTTCCTTCTTATTACCCAGTCATGCAGTATTCCGAAAACCGAGCCTTACGTCGCCTCATGTATGAGGCTTATATCACCCGCTCATCTGAACTGGGACCTCAATTCGGAGAAGGTAAAGCAGATTGGGATAACACGCAAAACATGCTGGACCAATTGCGTCTGCGAGATGAAGAAGCGCGGATGCTCGGCTTTGCTAATTTTGCCGCGCTGAGTCTTGCACCCAAAATGGCTAATACCGTTGACGAAGTGGATCGCTTCTTAACTGATTTCGCCATTAAATCCAAGCCCTATGCAAAGCGCGACTGGGATGAGCTTTGTGCGTTTGCTAAAAACGAACTTGGCTTGGCTGATGCTGTTGAGCCTTGGGATATGGCTTTTGCATCGGAGCGCCTGAAACAGTCTCGTTATGCATTCTCTGAAAATGAATTAAAACAATATTTCCCTTTACCCAAGGTATTGGAAGGATTGTTTGGCGTAATTCAAACATTATTTAACGTCAAGATTAAGGCGGCTGACTTACCTACTTGGCATGCTGATGTGCAATCGTTTGCAGTGAAGGATCTTTCTGGAAAGTTGCGAGCATATTTTTATTTAGACCCTTATGCTCGCCCAGGCAAACGGGGTGGCGCCTGGATGGATGATGCGCGTGGCCGCAGGGAGCTACCTAATGGCGAGATTCAAATTCCAGTAGCGTATTTAGTGTGCAACTTTGCAGCACCAGTCAAAGTTGATGGCGTATTACGCCAACCCACCATTACCCATGATGATGTCATCACCCTCTTCCATGAAAGCGGTCATGGCTTACATCATCTCTTAACCCAAGTAAGCGCTTTAGGCGTTTCCGGCATCAATGGCGTGGAATGGGATGCAGTTGAGTTGCCCAGCCAGTTTATGGAGAACTTCTGCTGGGAGTGGGAAGTTTTAGAGAGAATGACTTCTCATGTGGAAACTGGCAAACCATTGCCACGCGAATTATTTGAAAAAATGTTGGCTGCCAAAAATTTCCAAAACGGTTGGATGACTTTGCGCCAAATTGTCATGTCATTAACTGACTGGAGATTACATTCGCACTTTGATGTGAAGTCTGCACAAGGAAAAGCGGTTTTGAATCTATCGCGAGCAATTGCAGATGAATTTAATGTTATTCCACAGCCTGAGATTTCTCGATGGATTAATACCTTTAGCCATATCTTTGCTGGAGGCTATGCAGCTGGTTATTACAGCTATAAATGGGCTGAGGTTTTATCAGCTGACGCCTACTCCGCATTTGAAGAGGCTGCAAAACTAACGGGATCCGTGCTGGATCCTATTACTGGTGCGCGTTATCGCGAAGAAATCTTAGAAGTGGGTGGCAGTCGCCCCGCCGCTGAGTCCTTCAAAGCCTTTCGAGGTCGTGAGCCAAGCATTGACGCGCTCTTGCGCCATGGTGGGCTTGCTTAAAACTGATGGTGGCTAGCAAACTATTCAATCCAAGTCGGATATTTTTCCATCACCGACTGAAATAGCTTTGATTCCAGTCGGTCAGCAAGCCAACGTTTTAGCTTGGGAAATGGTAATCCTTCAAATTGCTGTGGATTGACCATGGAAAACTGGCGCATGAATGGAAATATCGCAATATCTACCCAACTTAACTTTGCGCCCATCAAATACGGATGTGATTCAAGAACGCTTTCAATAGGCTGAAGCATTAGTTCGATTGCACCATCTAAAACTTGAGCAGGCAACAATTCCGGATAACGATTTGGGTACTTGTATTGATCCAGCAACTTCTTAAATGGACCGTCATTTTTAGCAAGCCAGGCTTGCGCTAAATCCAGGTCTACTGACAGCCATGCATCCGGGTCAGACCGTTCAAGCGCCCAACGCATGATGTCAATACTTTGCTCAAGAACAAGATCATCAGTTTTAAGAACGGGCACTGTTCCTTTGGGGGATATCTGCAACATAGAGATGGGCTTATCTCTAAGCGAGATTTCGCGTATCTGAACCTCAATACCGGCATACTTCAGCGCCATCCGCGCTCTCATGGCATAAGGACAGCGGCGATAAGAATACAAAATTGCCGTCATCACTTCATCGCCATCGATAGCCGCTCAAAAGTGCTTAAGATTTTTTGATTTGCGCAATCACGGGAGCATGATCCGATGGCTGCTCCCAGGCTCTTGGTTCTTTATCAACGATGCTAGCACTGCATTTTTCTTTGAGGGCATCGCTTAATAAAATGTGGTCGATTCGTAGACCCGCATTGCGACGAAAGCCCATCATTCGATAGTCCCACCAACTGTATGTTTTAGGCGCTTGTTCAAACATTCTGAAGGAATCATGCAAACCAAGGCCAACCAAGGATTGAAATGCATTTCGTTCTGGCGGTGAAACCAAGTTCTGCCCTTCCCAAGCCTTTGGATCATGTACATCTTCATCAGCTGGCGCAATATTGAAGTCCCCCAATAAAGCCAAGCGTGGATTTTGCTCCAACTCGCTCGCCAACCAGGTTTGCAAAGAAGTTAACCAATTCAGTTTATAAACAAATTTTTCGCTATCGGGTGATTGTCCATTTGGAAAATAGGCAGAAACCAAACGTATCGGCTGCATCCCTGTAAATGGAATGGTTGCAGCCAAGATGCGTTGTTGCTCATCTTCAAAATTCGGCATATTACGTACAGGCTTTAAGAAAGTAGTGTTCACATCGGTTGCGATAGGCGCTAATGCAGCTTTGCGCACAATAATCGCTACTCCGTTGTAGGTTTTTTGGCCTGCTGCCAGACTGAGGTATCCCGCAGCCTCTAGTTCTTTATGCGGATACTTATCATCTGTCAGCTTGAGCTCTTGTAAGCAAACCGCATCAATGGCTTGTTGCTTCTTTTCTTGATCCTGCAACCAGCGTAGTAAATGTGGAAGGCGAACTTTTAGAGAGTTCACATTCCAAGCTGCGATTCGAATCGAATCAGTCATCGATTCCGAGTTCCTGCAATTTACGAGTAATGGTATTACGACCAATACCTAGACGTTGCGCCGCCTCGACTCGACGACCGCGCGTCACCTCAAGAGCTGCTTGCAACACAGCTTTTTCAAAACGGGAACTTAGTGCATCAAATACCGCTGTATCACCATCCTGCAGCATCTTCACGGCTAGGCGAGATAAACCACTCTCCCAATCTGCAGTACCCGTCTTCACAGGTGCAGAATTGTTTACAGGTGTTGACTCTCCCTGAACAAGGATCGGCTGTTCACTTACTTGTGAAACGATATCAGCAGGCAAATCACCAACTCCAACTACATTGGCGGGAGTCATTACCGTTAACCAATGACAAAGGTTCTCAAGCTGACGAACATTTCCTGGAAATGGCATTGCAGTCATTTCTTTAAGAACTTCATCCGAAAGCTTTTTGGGCTCTACACCTAGAGATTTCGCGCAAATCATCATGAAATGTTTTGCAAGCGCTGGAATATCTTCAGAGCGCTCACGCAAAGCAGGCATCCGCAAGCGAATCACATTAAGGCGATGCATCAAATCTTCACGGAATAATCCAGCGGCAACCCTCTGCTCCAGATTTTGATGAGTTGAGGCAATAATACGGACATTAGCTTTGATGGGGTCTTGACCACCTAGGCGATAGAAGTGTCCGTCTGTTAGCACTCGTAATAAACGAGTTTGGAGATCAAACGGTAAGTCGCCAATCTCACCCAAAAATAATGTTCCGCCATCAGACTGCTCCAATCGGCCACGACGCAAGGTCTGCGCCCCTGGGAAAGCGCCACGCTCATGGCCAAATAACTCTGACTCCAACAAATCTTTTGGAACGGCTGAAGTACTCAAGGATACAAATGGTCCTTTTGCGCGTGGACTATGTCGATGCAAAGCCTGAGCCACTAACTCTTTACCCGAACCTGACTCACCAGTGATTAATACGGTCGCATGCGATTGCGCTAAACGTCCAATCGCGCGAAACAACTCTTGCATCGCAGGGGCTTGACCAATAATTTCAGTGGAGTCCTGCCTCCAGCCCGCCACCTCTTTCGCACTGGCATCACCTCTGACGCCCTGCTCTACTGCCCGATGAATTAGCTCTACCGCCTTCTCGACATCAAATGGCTTTGTTAGATACTCAAATGCACCGCCTTGAAAGGAAGAAACTGCAGAATCCAGATCTGAATAAGCTGTCATGATGATCACCGGCAAATGCGGGTGCGTGACTTTGACATGCTGCAATAAATCCAATCCGTTCCCACGAGGCATCCGAATATCGGAAATTAATACCTGTGGAGCCTCTTTCTCTAGTGCGTTGAGCACATCATTTGGATTAGAAAAGCTCTTGAATGGAACATTCTCTCGCGCCAATGCTTTTTCTAATACCCAACGAATAGATTGATCGTCATCGACAATCCAGACTGGTTTCATGATGCCCTCTCCCGCTTACGGTATGGAATTTGAATATGAAAATCGGTTCGTCCAGGGCGACTATCGCAGGCGATGTAGCCTTGATGTTGCTGAACAAATGTTTGCGCCAAAGTAAGACCTAAACCACTGCCTCCCTCACGCCCTGAGACCAAGGGGAAGAAGATGCGATCAATAATTTCTCTTGGAATACCAGGCCCGTTATCGATGACATGCAAGTCCATCGCCAACTTATAACGTTGCTTCGAGATCGTCACTGAACGAGCTACTCGGGTTTTTAATTCTATTTGCGCAGTACCCTGACTAATTTCTTCGGATAGGGCCTGGGCTGCGTTATGCACAATATTCAGAACGGCTTGTATTAACTGCTCGCGATCACCCATTACCTCGGGTAAGCTCGTGTCATAGTTGCGAATAATTCGCAAACCCTTAGGAAACTCAGCTAACACCAAACTGCGCACACGCTCTAATGCCTCGTGCACGTTGAACGACTCAATCACGTGTGCCTTACGATGTGGTGCCAATAAACGATCAACTAAGGTCTGAAGTCGATCAGATTCTTTAATAATGACTTGGGTGTATTCGCGCAAACCTTTTTCTGGCAACTCAAACTCCAAGAGTTGAGCCGCCCCACGAATACCGCCTAATGGATTTTTAATCTCATGCGCTAAATTGCGCATCAATTGCTTATTTGCTTCAACCTGCTGGGTCACACGCTCATCGCGCTCACTACGCAATTGTTGGTCAATTGGGAACCACTCCATCATGATCAAGCTAGGGTCCTCGAACGCCGCAACTACTACATGTGCCGGTATTGAGTCTTGATGAATGCTTCCGGGCAATGAATGTAAAACCATCTCTTGGCGTTGCGCCATTACCCGGCCATCTTTGATGTCATTAATCATCCCATTTAGCGCTTGGTTATCGCCAAATAAGTCATACACAGATTGACCCTCAAGTGACTTACGTGAAAGATCCAATGCGGACTCCGCAGCGGGATTCACGTAAACCAATTGTTGGTTCTCGGCCTCGAATACCACGATGGCATTGGGCATCTGATCGAGCAATGTCGGAAAAAAAGGAGCAGCCGAAGCTGCTCCCTTGAACGAATTGCGCAACAAACCTGCGCTCAAGTTCTCTCCTTCGCTTACAGGGAGTAGTACATATCAAATTCAACTGGATGAGTAGTCATACGGAAACGTGTGACATCCTCATTCTTCAACGCGATGTATGCGTCGAGCATTGAATTTGTAAATACACCGCCACGAGTCAAGAACTCACGATCTTTGTCCAAGGCTTCCAAAGCTTGATCCAAGCTGTGGCAAACGGTTGGGATCTTTGCATCTTCTTCTGGTGGCAAGTCATACAAGTTCTTATCAGCAGCTTCGCCTGGATGAATCTTGTTCTGTACGCCATCCAAACCAGCCATCAACAAGGCAGAGAATGCCAAGTACGGGTTAGCCAATGGATCTGGGAAACGAGTCTCAATACGGCGACCCTTAGGATTAGAAACGTGTGGAATACGAATCGAAGCAGAACGGTTACGTGCAGAGTAAGCCAACTTCACTGGAGCCTCAAAGCCTGGAACCAAACGCTTGTATGAGTTTGTGCCTGGGTTGGTAATCGCGTTCAATGCACGAGCGTGCTTGATGATACCGCCGATGTAGTAGAGAGCGAACTCTGATAAACCAGCATAGCCGTTACCAGCAAACAAGTTCTCACCATTCTTCCACACAGATTGGTGAACGTGCATACCAGAACCGTTATCACCAACTACTGGCTTAGGCATAAAGGTTGCTGTCTTGCCATAAGCATGAGCAACGTTTTGAATCACATACTTTTGCCAGATAGTCCAGTCAGCACGTTGTACCAATGTGCTGAACTTAGTACCCAATTCGTTTTGACCTTGGCCAGCAACTTCATGGTGATGCACCTCAACTGGAATACCTAAAGATTCGAGAATCAAACACATTTCAGAACGCATGTCTTGGAATGTATCTACAGGAGCAACTGGGAAGTAGCCGCCTTTTTTACCTGGACGGTGACCTGTATTGCCACCTTCGATCTCAGCACCAGATGACCATGGAGCTTCTTCAGAATCAATCTTCACGAAGCAACCTTGCATGTCGGCGCCCCAACGTACACCATCAAAAATAAAGAACTCTGGCTCTGGACCAAAGTAAGCAGCATCGCCTAGACCAGAACTCTTCAAATACGCTTCAGCGCGTTTTGCAATAGAACGTGGATCGCGATCGTAACCTTTGCCATCGGATGGCTCGATCACGTCACAAGTCAGAACCAAAGTTGGCTCTTCATAGAATGGATCAATATAAGCAGCTGTTGGATCTGGCATCAACAACATGTCGGAAGCTTCAATACCCTTCCAACCAGCAATAGATGAACCGTCAAATGCATGACCGCTCTCAAATTTGTCTTCGTCAAAAGCAGAAATAGGTACTGTTGTATGTTGCTCTTTACCCTTTGTATCAACAAAGCGGAAATCAATGAAAGTACATTCTTTCTCTTTAACTAACTTCATCACATCAGCGACGGTTTTCGTCATGCAACTCTCCTCTATTAACTAAACTTGGAATTCAAAACTAAGGCATACACCCTTGTTTATTCCAGGCATGCAACATGCCTTGCGGATGTATGTAATTTACTGAAGCAAACAACGGGGAATAGTCATTATTGCACTATTTAAGTGCCCGAATACCCGCATTAATCTGCATAAATCACCACTTTGCACCTTTTTAGGGCATAAACAGACTAGCTAATGTCGTGGATCTCATAGCCAAGCTCTTGGGTGCCAGTTCTAAGGGCAATCCAAGCACTTTCCAGCAAATTTGCATTGCCTTTGACGCCCAATTCAATATGCCTCTGGGCGTAAACACCACCCTTGCTGGCATCACCAACGGACGGAAGACTAAAGACCTTCACCCCTGTAAAATTCGCTTCAATACGCTCCATTAAAGGCGTCAAAGTCGATTCAATTCCTTTAGGCACGATGAAACTCTGCTCAGCCCAATTCTCCTGATGAAACAAATCTTTGTAGTGAGTATCCAAGCACCACGCCATCATTGGCGTAGCCATCACGGGAAATCCTGGAAGAAAGTGATGCTCCTTGATTCTAAAACCAGGAATTTGGTTGTAAGGATTGGGGATGATGTCACTACCAATTGGAAACTCACCCATCTTGAAGCGATGTTGGTTCTCAGGGGTGCTGAGATCTGCTTTGATAGGATCCCCTTCAGCCATCGATTGAATGCGCCCTGCAATCAACTCACGCGCAGTTGGATGTAATTCAGTTTTTGTTCCTAGTGCTAATGCGGCACATTGTCGCGTGTGATCATCTGGTGTTGCCCCGATACCGCCCGTACTAAAGACCACATCACCACTAGCAAAACTATCTTTTAGTGTCGCGGTAATTTGCTCGGGGTCATCGGCTACATATCTTGCCCAACCCAAACTTAAGCCACGCTCTGCCAGCAATTCAATTAGCTTACTCATATGCTTATCTTGACGGCGCCCTGACAATATCTCATCACCAATCACGATTAAACCAAAGCGCCTTGCAACTTTTGCTTCGCCAGTAGGAACTTCAATCTCTACTTTTTTTTATCGCATCAGCCATGGTGGGGCAGCTCCGTTTCAATTACGCGTGTAGGCACTGTTAATGCCTTATCTAATTCATCTTGTCTCAAGTTTTTTAAAGCATCCAATAAGAAATGGCTAAACCAAAGGGCGGCAAAGACAAAGATCAATGAATAAATCCATAGAGCTACAAAGCTCACCACAGGGAAAAGTACCAAGGCTAATGCGGAAGTAGCCCAGAAGAATGTCGGCACAGCTCCCAGCATTCCTGAAGCAATACCCATTACCAATAATGGCCAGCGATATTTCTCAATCAATAGATCGCGTTCTTCTGAACTCGCATGTTTTGCCAAGACGTCATATGACATTAAACGCATAGTCAACCAACCCCAAAGCAATGGCGGCAGAATTGCTACAAGGGGTGGCACCCACCACACTGGCAATGTCAACAAAACAAGCGCTAGACAAATCAATGCGGACCAAAACGTATAAACCAAACTACCAAAGAACCCGCCGCCCTGCCTTCTCTCCAATCCCTGGTACTGTGCTTGTCTTGTGACAATATTCACAATCGATGGAACAGTAGAAAAAGCAATTAGCACTAACAAACTAATAATGATGAGCGGGATGATGAGCATCACAAAAAACAATGGCGCAATCCATGCTCTTGCATTTTCGAATCCAGCCCACACGAGACCATCTTGTATCCAACTAGTAAAGATGGAGTTGGTCAGAAAAATACTGAGGGCTTCTAGCGCCGGCGTCCAAGTGAGCCATATTAAGCACCCCCAGAGTACCGACACAATCAAAAATGGACGCAAACTTAGCCACAACATCCGCGGATGCATCGTACCCACCAATGCAAGTCCGAATGATTTAAATACTTGTTGAATGCCGACCATATGACTCCTAATTCACTAGCGTCTATGTTCGCCACTTTGCGAACAACTCACGCACTGCGTGCACTAATCCCTGCCATTGCTGCGTGATGATATTTTGCGAGACAGTTAAGTTTCGCACGCCCGTTGGGTAAACCGCTTTCGGAAAAATTGCGGTCTTAAAGACCATATCCCACCAAGGGAACAATACCCCATAATTACAACCACCCAAGACCCCAGGTTTGCCCTGCGCCTCATGTCCATATCCAACTGCGTGGTGCATACGGTGATACATCGGAGAAATAAGCAAATAGCGCGCAATACCCAAATCGCTTCTGATATTGGCATGTTGCCAGCTTTGAATAAATTGACTTAGCGCCACCAAGGCAACAAACTGCCCTGGCGAGACACCAAACAACAATGCAAAAAATGCCATCACTGTTGCGCGCATGATGTCATCCAAGAAATGATTGCGATTATCAGACCAAGCGGTCATCACTGTTTGGCTATGGTGTAAAGCATGTAATTGCCACCACCAATTAAATGCGTGTGAGGCGCGATGATAGAGGTAATCAACTAAATCCAGCAACACCAGATAAATCAGAAAGCTCACTACTGGTATTGAGGTAATGCCAGGCCACCAATTTTCGACATTGAGGCGATCAAAACGGAAATCATGCAATACCGAATCAATTTCAAAAAAGAATCCTGATAAGGCGACAAACATCAGACCATGAAAAATACCCAAGCGATGAAAGAGTGTATAAAACACATCGGCTCTGGAAGATGCAGCAAATCGCTCTTGTGCTTCCGCTGGTTGCACTCGCTCCCATGTGCGGAGCACTAGCAAGATCAGAATAATTTGAATGCAACCAAACAGAAACCAGTCAAGACCATCAAAGGCATCCTCAGCCCATGACATCAAATCGAACTGATAAAGCAGTGGGCCAACAATATTTGTGAATAGCCATTCCTGCATGCTGCCGTAAGCACCTGAAATCGCAGAGGTAATGTCAGTCCAAGCCATACTTTATTTTGACTGATTCTCCGAATTTTTGGGTAGCAAGCCAAAACAAAATTCGCGCTGCTTCAAATTGATAATCAACTGCTCCAGCACTGCTGGGGCCCAAGGATCCTTTCTAGACCATATGCCTAGGTGAGCCATAGTGATATCGCCATCCTGAATACCCTTGCTGGCTTTCTCCAAGAGCATCTGATTGGGATATTTGTCGGAGTTGAGCTCGTCACCCAAAAATCCTGCAGATGCCCAGCCAATATGTTGATATCCGCACATATCCCCCATCCGAATTAAGGTGGGCGATGTCTTACCGCCAGGGGCACGCCAGATTTTTTGCAAAGGCTGATTAGTTAATTCCTGAAAGCGCTGGTCTACGCGACGAATTTCTTTGCACATAGCCGCCTCGTTATACATAACGGTCATACCTGCTTTAGGGCCAAACTGCGGTTTTTCAAAAACCTCACCTTTTGGACCATCTTTTACAAAATAAGTATGGTCATAGGTGTGACTGCCAAAGCGATTCCCTTCTTTAGCTAGCTCCTGCCAATAAGGCTTCCATGAATCATCTAAAGCATAGTCGCCACGAAAGGTTTTTTCATTGGCAAGGAAAAAAGTGGCTTTGACATTCTGTCGCTTCAATATCTCGGCAACTTTTTGTGCCGCTGACATATTGCCGGTATCAAATGTAAGGTATACCGTCTTATTGCATGCTGATGCCTGCGCCTGGGCATAAACGCTCAATGAAAAACAGCCGAGCATGAGCGCGGCTGCGAAATAAATAAGGCTATTTCTCTTCATTGCTACCTTTGTTTACTCCCATGAAGCGCGAGGATAAAAGAAGACGCCATGAGGAGATTTGCCAACAGGAATCACCCCAACCAATTTCATAGATGGAATATCAATTACCCCAACCTTCTTCGCAAAACGAAAGGTCACCCACATTGTCTTTCCATCTGAGGTGATTTCCATATCATCTGGACCTGAAGGAAGGCCAGTAATATCGCCCACCTTTTCCAAGGTTTGCATATTAATTAGGCTGATTGTGGAAGCAATACGATTGCTCACAAAAACATGCTTCTTATCACCCAGAGGTCGGAAATTATGCGCGCCTTTACCGGTAAAGATTCGTTTTACCTCTTTACGGTTTTTCCAATCAATGACTTGCACATTGTCTTCACCAGTGATGCCTACTAATAGATACTGATCACCTGGCGTCATCCATAATCCAGCAGGCACCTTGCCTGTTGGCATTACCCAGAGAACATTTTGTGTTTCTAAATCTATGGCGGCTAGTTCACTGGAGTCTTGCAAGGTAATAAAAGCAATCTTGCTGTCTGAAGTGAAGGCAATATGGCTTGGTGTTTTTGCCAATTTAATTGTCTTTGCTAATTTGAGGTCTGCCCCATTTGCAGCGTAAATATCTACACGGTCCAAACGATTGCCATTCGCTACAAACCATTTGTGATTTGGTGAGTAACCAATTTGATACGGGTCGATGATATTTGGCACGCGCCCCGTGATTTCTCCACTCACAGGATTCATCAAGACCACATCATTACCGGCCGCATTAGCAATCAATAGGGTTTTTTGGTCCGGCGTCATCATCAAGTGATGTGGCTCTTTGCCAACCGGTATTGTCTTAATCACTTCACGTTTCTGCATATCAATCAAGCTAATAGAGGCAGCACCCGAGTTCAGAATGACTGCAATCTTAGGTTGTGTTGAAGGGTTCGCGGGTGAGTTGGAGGTTGGACTAGATTGTGCATTTACGGGTGTTTGAAATGCAGTAATTGCAAAACCAATGAATAAGGCAATGGCTCTAAAGGCTCTAATCTTGATAAATATGTGCATAACTACATTGTAAGCAATGCAGAATACCTAAAGCCCCTTCTGAGAGCTCAAATTTGACCTAACGCAAGCTGGCTAAAACTTTTTCTAAGCGCTTTAGGGACATCGGCGTTGGCGTTTTAAGTTCTTGGGCATATAAAGCCACCCTTAACTCCTCTAATTGCCAACGAAAATCCATCAGGGCTTGGTCACCCTCCATTGCATAGGAAGCGGACCCCCTGCTGCCTTGTATCAGCTTTTGCCATGGTCTTGCTACCGACTCCCAATCTTTTTGACACTGCGCATCTCGAGCTGGGTTAGACCGCATCTTGTCGATTCGCAAGCCGATCGCCTTTAGGTATCGCGGCAAATGCACTAACTGCGCATAAGGAATATCAACAACAAATTTAGCAAAGATTAAACCTTGCACCTGCGCCTGAATATCTGCGTATGCAGTTGGAGATGCCGCTTTTGCTTGAGCCATCTTTTTCAGCAGGTCTGCGTGGGCTTGCAAAGCAGCTAAAGCATGACGCGCGATTTCTTGCGCAATTAAAGCCAATCTTGGCTTGCCTTCTTGCAGACGTTGTGCAAATAGCTCTGCGGTATTAGGCAGTGGCTCTGCCATGAAAGCCCTCTCTATGGAGAGATTCAGAATCTGCTCAAGCAAACTCTCTACTGACCCAACATTAATAAATAGCAAACCAATTTCTCTAATGCCAGGCAATTGTTTTTGTAACGCTTTTAGCGTGTCTTTATTGTTTAAGGCGAAGAGGCGTCGCAAGCCTTGGGTATGCTGCTTGCGCGCTTCCAGCAAATCATCAAATACTTCTAGATCACAATAATCACCACGATCAATGAGTGCAGGATAACCAAATAAGGTCTTGTTAGCTTTAGCGATCTCTAGGGTTTCTGGTAGCTCGCCAAAATCCCAACTTCGGTAACCGTCCTGCTCTATCTTGCGAACTTGTTCTTGAGTCTTGCCATTGGGGCTAACGGGCTTAGCTTGATCCTTAGTTAAATCAATACCTAGCTCCGCATGCACTGCCTCTTGCGTTACCGCTTGAAAAGCCTCGCGCGCTGTTTGTCCATACTCCGAACGCAAACGAGCCAGATTTCGTTCAAGCTCTAATTGGCGCCCATGCTCGTCAATCAAGCGGTAGTTCATAGAGCAATGCAATGGCAATGCTTCTGGTCGGAAATCTGTTCTTTTAATTTCTAGACCACGCTCTTGGCGAATGTCATCAATCAAGCTATCTAGAAAATCACCCACTCCAAATTGATTGCTATCAAGCTTGCGCTCAAGATATGACTTGGCGTAATCAGGCAAAGGAACACAATGGCGTCGTAATTTTTGAGGCAGAGTCTTTAGCAACAACAGAATCTTCTCTTCACACATCCCTGGGACTAACCAATCACAACGACGCCCGTCAATTTGATTGAGCTGGGCCAAAGGCACTACTAACGTCACTCCGTCTTTGGGGCTGCCTGGCTCAAAGTGATAAGTTAAGCTGAGTTGTGCGCCCCCTACTTTCATGGTCTTAGGGTAGCGATCAACGGTAATACCTGCTGCTTCATGGCGCATCAGGTCAGCTTTTTCTAGGCGCAGCTGTCCATCTAGATCGGGGTGTTTATTTAAATATCCTTTGAGGCCCTCACGATTGCATATGTCTTTCGGAATACGAGAGTCATAGAAAGCAAATAGCAGATCATCATCTACTAAGACATCGGGGCGACGTGAGCGATGCTCTAAAGCCTCGATCTCTTTAACTAGTCGATGGTTATGCCAGAAGAATCCAAATGCATTCGAATACTTACGCTTGGCATCTGCTTCAGTTTCACGTTGAAGCGAAGGTGTATCCATACGTCCAAATAACTCTTCTTCGACCAAAGCATGGCGAATAAATAATTCACGCGCTTCTTGCGCATCATGCGGCTCATACCGCACACGGCGCCCATGATAAATCGGCAATCCATACAAAGTGCCGCGCTCAAATGCCAATACCTCACCTTGGCGGTTATCCCAAAATGGATCACTTAAGGCCTTAATTAATCGATGGCCGGCAACCTTCTCAACCCATTGCGGCTCTATTTTGGCAATGGTGCGCGCATACATGCGGCTGGTTTCTTGCAACTCACCCGCCAGAATCCATGCGCCCGCTTTTTTACCAATAGTGGAGCCAGGCCAAATAAATGGGCGTATACCGCGAGCACCTACATAACCACCCGTTTTGCTACTGCGATCTTGAGACTTCTCATCCTCTTCTTTTTTAGCAACAAAGCCAAGTAAGCCAGTTAATAGTGATAAATGAACTTGTTCATAAGTGGCAGCAAGGCCATTTTCTTTCCAGCCCTTCTCACCTAGCATGGTGCGCAATTGCCCATGCACATCGCGCCATTCACGCATGCGACGTGGAGATAAAAATTTACTGCGGCATAGGTTCTCGAGCTGACGATTACTATGTTTGTGTTGTAAGGCATCTTGATACCAATTCCATAGCTTCACAAAACTCAAAAACTCAGAGCGCTCATCGGCAAACTGCAAATGCGCCTGGTCTGCGGCCCCTGCTTGATCCATAGGGCGCTCACGCGGATCCTGCGTTGCCAAAGCCGAAGCAATGATCGTCACTTCCTTTAATGCATTCTGCTCTTTGGCAGCTAGTAACATGCGACCAATACGCGGATCCAGCGGCAAGTCTGCTAACTGCTTGCCAATCTGCGTTAGCTTGAAGTTATTTTGTAGCTCTTTACCGTCCTTACTATCACTAGCCTGCGCCTCATCAAATTGAATAGCGCCCAGTTCATCCAAAAGTTGTACACCATCTGCAATCGCTCTTCCCAAGGGTTTATCAATGAATGGGAAATGCGTAATCTTCGGTAAGCGCAAAGCGCTCATGCGCAATAAGACGGCAGCCAAAGAGCTACGAAGAATTTCAGGATCGGTAAATTTTGATCGATTTAAAAAGTCTTGTTCACTGTAGAGACGAACACAAATGCCATCCGACACACGTCCGCAACGACCTGCGCGTTGATTAGCCGCAGCCTGCGAGATGGACTCGATTTGCAATTGCTCTACTTTGTTGCGATAGGAATAACGCTTGACCCTAGCCAAGCCACTATCAATCACATAGCGAATATTGGGAACTGTTAAGGAAGTTTCGGCAACGTTAGTTGTCAAAATGATTCGACGACCATTGCCAGGAGAAAACACTCTCTCTTGTTCCGCAACCGATTGACGCGCAAATAAGGTTAATACCTCAGGATGAAAACGTTGCTGCAAGACGTGGTCTTTGCGAAGAGCTTCAGCGCAATCTCGAATCTCACGCTCGCCTGGCAGAAAGACTAGAACATCACCCGCTCCCGCTGCACCCTCTCGCCATAACTTGGCAATCTCTTCCGCTACCGCCTCTGGGATTTCCTTGGCCGTCTTTGATTCTTTTTTGTTATCTGGTTTGGCGTCCGACTTAGCATCGGGCTCTAACGGTGAATAGCGCTGCTCCACCGGATATAACCTGCCACTCACCTCAATTACAGGAGCAACCTTGCCGTTGATTGCAAAGTGCTCAGCAAAACGCTGTGCATCAATCGTGGCAGAGGTGATGATGAGCTTAAGGTCTGGTCTTTTAGGCAGTAGCTGCCTGAGATAGCCCAATAAGAAATCAATATTCAGACTGCGTTCATGCGCCTCGTCAATGATGAGGGTGTCATAAGCCCGTAATTGGGGATCACGCTGAGTCTCCGCCAATAAGATACCGTCTGTCATCAACTTGATAGAGGCGGTATGGCTAGTCTTATCCGCAAAGCGCACTTGATAGCCGACATCTTGTCCAATAGGCGATCCAAGCTCTTGGGCAATACGTTTGGCCGTAGCAGTCGCAGCGATTCTGCGGGGCTGGGTATGGCCAATCAATTTGCCACCATTGATTGTGCCTCGGCCAAGATCTAAACAGATCTTGGGCAACTGTGTCGTCTTACCTGAGCCCGTTTCGCCACAAACAATAACCACCTGATGGCTCTGCAAGGCATCTTTGATCAGCTGGCGCTGACCAGAGACTGGCAATTCTTCTGGAAAGCGGATCTCGAGCCTTCGTCCAGTGTTGGAAGCGGGCACAGGCTTTGGAATTGGTTTGGGTTTTTGTTGGTTTATAGGCTCTTGCACCCTATAATTTTCTCACTATGCCGACAAATGCACCAAACCAGGCGTCCAACGCCGAAGAATCTACCTCCAACTTCCCCTTCGTAGGGTGGTTGCGCGATGTCGCACCCTACATTCATAGCTTCCGCGAAAAAACCTTTGTGATCGCTTTTGCTGGTGAGCTTGTCCAAGAGGCGGGTCTTGAAAACCTGATTGAGGATATTGCGATGTTGCATGCCATGGGCATGCGGATCGTTCTGGTTCATGGCATTCGCCCACAAATTGAAGAGCAGTTGAAGTTACGCAAGATTAAGAGCAAATTTGGCAAGAGCGCGATGCACAGCTATCGGATTACCGATGCTGCCGCTCTCGAGTGCGTTAAAGAAGCTGCCGGTGAGTTGCGTCTTGATATTGAAGCTGCATTTAGTCGTGGCCTACCCAATACGCCTATGGCTGGCTCACGCATCTCTGTGATCTCCGGAAACTTCATCACTGCGATGCCAGTTGGTGTCGTGGATGGTGTTGACTACATTCATACTGGTTTAGTACGCAAAGTAGATTCAACCTCTATCAAACTCTCATTGGATAGCAATAAGATTGTGTTGCTATCTCCTTTGGGCTTCTCCCCTACAGGTCAAGCATTTAACTTAGCGTTTGAAGATGTTGCCGCTTCTACTGCCGCAGCCCTTAAGGCTGACAAACTCATCTTCTTAAGCCCCTATGAAGGCCTAAAGGATGATGAGGGTGATTTCATTACCGAACTCTCTATGCCGCAGATGCAAGACTATGTCATGCAACATAAGGATTTAGATCTAGGCATGAAAGGCATGCTCAATATCGCTGGTAGAGCTATTCGCGCCGGTGTAAGCCGTGTGCACTTTTTGCCTTGCAACCAAGATGGCGCCCTCCTAGAGGAACTCTTTACCCATGATGGTATTGGCATGATGTTGGCCTCGTCTGACATCGAGAACTTGCGTGAAGCGAACCAAGATGATGTGGGTGGCATTTTGCAACTCACCATGCCGCTCGAAGAAGAAGGTATTTTGGCTGCTCGCGGTCAAGATGTGATCGAACGCGATATTCAGCGTTTCTCAGTCATTGAGCACGACCGCGTACTCTTTGGCTGCGCCGCTCTCTTTCCTTTCCCAAATGGCGTTGGCGAACTCGCCTGTTTAGCGGTAGATCCTGATGTGCAAGGCTCTGGTGACGGCGAACGCCTACTGAAGCGCATTGAAATGCGCGCCAAACAAGAAGGCATTAAAAAATTATTTGTTTTAACCACGAGAACCGAGCATTGGTTCTTGAAGCGCGGCTTTAAACGGGCAACAGTCGATGACTTGCCTGAAGAAAGAAAACAAATTTACAACTGGGACCGCAAGTCCATGGTTTTAACAAAAGACTTATAAGAGAAGTTTAGAAAGGTATTACAGATGGCACGGATGGTTCAATGCATCAAACTCAACAAAGAAGCTGAAGGCTTGGATTTCGCTCCACTTCCAGGTGAGCTAGGCAAAAGAATTTGGAATCAAGTCTCTAAAGAGGCGTGGGCTGGTTGGTTAAAACAGCAAACCATGTTGATTAACGAAAATCGCCTCAATATGGCTGATCCGCGTGCCCGTCAATACCTATTGAAGCAAGTTGAAAAGCATTTCTTCGAAGGTGGCGCTGATACAGCGCAAGGCTACGTACCTCCAGCAGAGTAAGTTGCGCTCATACTGCTGCGCCACAGCAATAATTTTTTTAATTTATTTATTCAAAATCCGATTTTTACTGTTGACTTGGGATTTACCCAGGCATAGGATGAAACCGTAGCGAGGCAGTTGTTGTGTCCTGCTACATTGGCGAAAGCCATTAAAAATAAGCGCATCTATGCGCTTATAGGCTAAGGAACCAATTACCTTCCGAGAGCCTGCGCCATGCATATCATGGCAAATAACCCGATGGGGAAACCCCGTCGGGTTTTTTAATTTCCGGCGGGGTGAAACTTAGTAAGTAATCCGACTGACGCCAGTTGCGTTGCTCACTAAAAGCACGCTGGCTTTCTCTTTGGCAAACACACCAACAGTGATCACACCTGCAATTTGATTAATCTGCGCTTCCATTTGTGCTGGATTAGCAATTTGCAAACCAGCTACATCCAATATCCAACCACCGTTATCCGTAACAAAAGGTTCGCTTGGCGTTTGATTTAAATCAGCGCGCGTAGCCTTAGCTAAGCGCAAGCTGACCTTGCCACCTAACTTTTCTAATTCCCGAGCCACTGCGCCCTTTGCCAGAGGAATGATTTCCACTGGCAATGCGAAGTTGCCTAGCACAGGCACCTGCTTTGATGAATCACAAATACAAATAAATTGCTGAGCCATCGAGGCGATGATTTTTTCACGAGTAAGCGCCCCGCCGCCACCTTTGATCATATTGCCCTTGGGATCAATTTCATCAGCGCCATCGACATAGGCAGGCAAGCTCTGAACATCATTTGGATCCAGCACCTTAAATCCATGTTTAAGCAAACGCTCAGTGGTTGCATTTGAACTGGATACGGTGCCAGCAAAATGATCCTTATGTCGGGCTAATGCATCAATAAAGCAATTGGCGGTAGAACCAGTACCTACCCCTAATATTTGACCAGCCGGCAGCTTGAGCACTTCATCACGGGCAGCCTCACCCACCATTTGCTTTAGTTGATCTTGATTCATATATCCGCCATTTACTGGAACATCGTATTTAATACATCTATCATATGATATTCAAGATATTGACCCTATATACACCTCATAGACCCCTTTATGAACAGCATCTCAGCCTTAAGCCAACTAGAGCAACTGAAAAAATTCACCACCGTAGTGGCTGATACTGGGGACTTTGAACGCATGCAGGCATTTCAGCCTCAAGATGCGACCACCAATCCCTCCCTCATCCTCAAGGCAGCTCAACAAAGCAACTATCAATCTTTAGTTCATTCGGTAAAGGCGGCACATCCTGGGTTAAGCGCGACAGATTTAGTCGATTACATTCTGGTTGCCTTTGGTTTAGAGATTCTGAAGATCGTTCCAGGTCGCGTCTCTACCGAAGTTGATGCACGACTATCTTTTGATACAAAGGCCACCGTTGGCAAGGCAAAACATCTGATTAGCCTCTACGAATCTCATGGCATTGATCGCAAGCGCATCTTGATTAAGCTCGCTGGCACTTGGGAAGGCATTGCTGCCGCAAAAGAACTAGAAGCATCAGGCATTCATTGCAATATGACTCTGCTTTTTTCTTTGGTTCAAGCTGCTGCATGCGGAGCTGCTAATGCGAAACTGATTTCTCCATTTGTTGGCCGTATTACCGATTGGTATAAAGCAAAATTAGGAAGCAATTGGAGCGATACTAATAATGGCGGAGCAAATGATCCTGGCGTCACTTCAGTCAAGCGCATCTTTCATTACTACAAGCACTTTGACATACCGACAGAGATCATGGGCGCTAGCTTTCGCAATACCAGTCAGATTCTGGAGTTAGCGGGCTGCGATCTCCTAACCATCAGTCCTGAGCTACTAGCTGAACTCAGCGAAAATACTGGTGTGATAGCCAAGAAATTAGATGCGGCTAATGCGCAAGGCGCCTTAAGCGCTGAAAACATTACCCCACTGAAGCTTGATGAATCCAACTTCCGCTTGCAATTGAATAATGATGCAATGGCAACTGAAAAGTTGGCTGAAGGTATCCGCAATTTCTGTGTCGATACCGAAAAACTAGAAGCCTTGCTAGCAAAATGATTTGCTAGTCGCCGACTTATTTCTTGGCGGTATTGATACCTAGCAAGCTATAAGCACCACAATAACCTAACGCTCCGGTTATGAAAGGAGCAATTCCGATCCAAGCCCAAGGGCCTGTGATACCGAAGCCCGCCAAACCCATTAGCGTAACGCCGACAGTCATACGAAGAACGCGGTCTGTGTGACCTATATTGCATTTCATAAAGCCCCCTTGCTGTTAATTACTTGGATTGCTTAACTACTTTATCTCGCCACTTTACTTCGCTGCTTTACTTTTTACTTTAGCTTGGCGCTGACGAAGTGCCTCATACAAGCATACGCCACTTGCGACTGATACATTCAAACTCGATACCACCCCTTGCATTGGGATATGCACTAGCTCATCGCAAGTCTCTCTTGTCAGGCGACGCATGCCCTCGCCTTCGGCTCCCATAACGATCGCAATGGAGCCAGTCAAATCAATGTCGTAAATGGATTTTTCAGCTTCGTCATCGGTTCCAATTAACCACACCCCCGCCTCTTGCATCTCTTTCATACTGCGAACAAGGTTCGTAACGGTAATCACTGGCATGACTTCAGATGCGCCACTAGAAACCTTGCTCACAGTGGCATTAATTGAGGCAGATCGATCCTTAGGAACAACAACGGCATTGGCGCCAGCGCCATCTGCAACTCGTAGGCAAGCCCCAAAGTTATGTGGATCAGTTACGCCATCCAATACAAGGAATAGAGGCTTTTCTTTAGCCTCTTCAACATCTTCAACGACTTCGGTAATCGTACGAGCCATAGTCATTTTTTCAGCCAGAGCAACAACGCCCTGATGACGATCATGACCAGTCAACTTATGGAGACGCTCAGCATCAGCTGCATGCAAACGCTCACCCAAGATTTCTTCAGCCTGCTTTAGAAAATCCCCCATGCGTCGATCACGACGACCGGAGTCAAAATACACCGACTTCAAACTATCGGGGTCAACGCGTAAACGCGCCTGTACCGCATGAAATCCCACTAATATTTGCTTCATATTTGTTTCGTCTTAAATTGCTTTATTTACGTCTAGCTCTAGTATTGCGCACTGATGGCTTTGAGCCAGCAGCTTTACCTGCAGACCTGCCGGGCTTACCGCCCTTAGCATTCTTGCGGCTGGCCT
Organism: Polynucleobacter tropicus; assembly: GCF_013307225.1. Taxonomy (NCBI): domain Bacteria; kingdom Pseudomonadati; phylum Pseudomonadota; class Betaproteobacteria; order Burkholderiales; family Burkholderiaceae; genus Polynucleobacter; species Polynucleobacter tropicus. The sequence goes on from NZ_CP028942.1 coordinate 1,249,746, forward strand.
TACTTTTCGATTGTGTTGCACTCAGTGTACCCGCAGATTTAGCCGCGTTTACATTGACGCCACCCGACTTTTGCGGCGTTTTATGAGATGGTCTGCTCTTAGTAGAGGCAGCCTTCTTGCTTGGCCTACCCGTATCGGTAGCCAGCATCATTTGGCGACGACCCGATGCACCACCCGAGTCAGCGCCAGATGCCTTTACCAAGCTAAATTCAATCTTACGTGCATCTAAATCTACCCTGCTTACCAATACATGCACTCGATCGCCTAAGCGATAACGAATGCCGGTGCGTTCACCACGTAGTTCTTGGCGTGCTTCATCGTATTGGAAATAATCCCCGCCCAATTCAGTTACATGCACCATGCCTTCGACAAAGAGATTCTCTAACTGAACAAATAAGCCAAAGTTAGCAACACTGGTAACAGTGCCAGCATATTCTTGACCTAAATGATCGCGCATGTAGTAACACTTGAGCCATGCTTCGACATCTCGAGATGCCTCATCAGCGCGGCGCTCATTGGATGAGCAATGAACACCGAGTTGACCCCAAATTGGTAGAGCGGCATTTGCACCCTTTGGAACTTTTGCGCCTTTTTCCGGACCAGCTTTGGCATCGCTTTGGGATTTTTTAGCATTTACTGCGTTTTCCCTGCCCTTACCTTTGCGAGGAAGAGTTAAATTCAGCGGCACTTTCGGCGGCAAGACCGGGACATATGGCTTCTTCTGCAAAATGGACTTAATGACACGATGGGTCAGTAAATCAGGATAACGGCGAATTGGGCTTGTGAAATGAGAGTACGCTGGATATGCCAATCCAAAGTGTCCCTCGTTGTCTGGCTGATACATTGCCTGCTGCATAGATCTCAACACAACAGATTGCAACATATTGGCGTCAGGACGATCCTGAATCTCCCGCATTAACTTTGCGAAATCTTTTGGCTTGGGTTTTTCACCGCCACCCAACGATAATCCCGAGGTTCTAAGAACTTGGCGCAATGTCACCAATTTCTCTTCAGAAGGCTCACCATGAACACGGTACAGACTTAAATGCTTATTCTTCTCAATGAAATCCGCAGCACAGACGTTCGCTGTCAACATACATTCTTCAATTAAGCGGTGAGCATCATTCCGAATACGTGGCTCGATCCGCAAAATCTTCCCAAGTTCATTACTAATGATTTGGGTTTCGGTTGTTTCAAACTCGATTGCACCCCGCTTCTCACGGGCAGCCAATAGAATCTTAAATAATGAATACAGGTTCGTTAGTAGCGGACGGAATTGCGCAAACCGAGCCGCCTCAGGACCTTTGCTATTAGATAGAATTTCCCAGACGGTGTCATAGGTGAAACGTTGTTCCGAATGCATCACTGCTGGATAGAACTGGTAGGCCAAGACGACGCCATTGTTATCGACTACAGAGTCACACACCATGCATAGGCGATCTACACCTGGGTTTAGCGAGCACAAGCCATTGGAGATCTTCTCGGGCAACATCGGAATAACGCGCCTTGGAAAATATACTGAGGTAGCGCGTAACAAGCCCTCATCATCTAAAGGTTGGCCAGGTTTAACGTAATGAGACACATCAGCAATCGCAACAATAAGGCGCCAAGCCTTAGTTTTGCCGTACATCACTGGCTCGCAATAGACTGCATCATCAAAGTCTCTTGCATCAGCTCCATCAATCGTGACCAATGGAACATCACGCAAGTCAACACGACCCTCAAGATCCTCTTGGCGAACACTATCTGGTAGGGCTGCAGCTTCTTTCATGGCTGCTGCAGAGAACTCATGGGGAACGCCGTACTTACGTACCGCAATCTCAATCTCCATGCCGGGATCATCGATCTCACCTAAGACTTCTACAACACGCCCTACTGCTTGGCGATAACTATCTGGATAATCAATAATCTCAACGCTAACAACCTGACCTAACTTAGCTTGACCCTGACCCTTAGGCGGAATCAAGATATCGTGACCAATACGTTTATCTTCTGGCGCAACAATCAGTACGCCGTTTTCATTTAAGAGACGGCCAATGACGACTTTGTTGACGTGTTGAATCACCTCAACGATCTGCCCTTCTGGGCGACCACGTCGATCCGTTCCTATGACTCTGACATTGACTCTATCCCCATGCATGACGCGAGACATTTCTCTCTCAGAGAGAAAAATATCTTCACCACCATCATCGGGGATTACAAATCCAAACCCATCTCGGTGCCCCTGAATCGTTCCTAAACGATCCGCCTGTCGAGGCATCAAGTCTTTTGCTTTACGCATTTAATTCCTTTGGCAATTCCTGCCTTATTTATATCTACTGATATCTATTATTGTTATGAATAAGGCTACTGTATCAAACCACCGAGTCCGAAGGGAAAAAGCCAAAATGAGTCTAGGGTAAGCCTAAAACACCCACCCCTCTATAATGGAGGAATGCCCAGGTGGCGAAATTGGTAGACGCACCAGCTTCAGGTGCTGGCGATCGTAAGGTTGTGGGGGTTCGAGTCCCTTCCTGGGCACCAAACACCTCCAAACCAACCTCCAAACCACTTCATATAGTCCTAAATGGGGACGATTCTTGTCTTTTCAAGGTCGCCTAGAGACCCATAGTTCGATGCAGGATCTTGGGCTTCATTTCTTCCCAGAGACTTTCAAAATCCTCGATCTTTTCGTCCGAGAGCTTGACTGGGTCGTAAAGATGTCCAAAAACAATCGAATCCCGTTTAACCAAGGTCTTTTCAAACTCGCTCAGGCCAATCGGCTTATCTTCCATATCACGAGTTAACTCAGCAGAGCAAACGATTGCCTGCTCGTCATCTTTATCAACTACGGCAAATTCAATAAATTGCTGGTTCTTCTCCACGATGACCAAAGTTCCTCTAGCGTAGGTGACTGCATCATGCTCTTTAACGATATAAGCCAAGAACTGATCCTCATCAGCGCGTTCCATCTGCAGATCATCAATAAAGAATAAATACTGATCGCCATCACTATTGACCATAGTAAACACCTTGGGTGTAGCGCCATGGCCTAAAACAATATTACGGTAATAGCTAGAGACTTCAACGGCAAGATTTTCAGAAAAGAGATGCATAGTACGTGTATTTGATCTGTGTATGACTTAATTTGTAAATTTTATTCGGTGCGAGTCTTTATCGATTCAATGATCTTATAAAAGGCATCGGGCTTGACTGCACTTTGTCCTTTAAATGGCTGGTCAGTAATCACTAATAGTGAAATTAAAGCACCTAAGGTCACCGGCAATATTTTGAGTCCAAATACGAATGAGTCTGATGGCAAAAACAAGGTATTGATAGCAACCAGAGAAAAAATACAGATCGAAATCACAATCCAGAATAATCCAGGCAGATGAATACTGGCTCGTTCTATGCGGGCCTCCCTACTCTCAGCCACCTCTTCTGACTTTTTAATGATGTCCGTGTACATCGCAATTTGACGATTAGTAACCGGCTCCAAAGACATAATCTTACGAGAGATACCGCGCCAGAGCATATGCGTCTTGCTGCTGCCCTGTGCCTTTTCCAAATTGGGCCATTCATCATTAACGATTGAATTCATGTACTCAAAGAGTTCTTTACGAATTACCGGAACAGCAGGATCTCCATATCGAGTGAGCAGGCGATCTAAATTATTAATCCGCCCCGCTTCTTGAGACACCAAGGATTGCACTTCACGCAAATTCATTTGCGCTTGATTTAAGAGAAAACCGATCAGCAATCCACTTAAAGTAATGATGGATCCAAACAGGCTCAATCCTAGACGCGTACTATCTTGCGACGGCACCAATGCCGGAATCGATTGCAGCACCCGTGGAGCAGCATCTAGCAGCACCACAAAGAAACATACCAGCAAAATCAGGATCTGGACGTTGCTTCGCTTATAAATCCAATTAAAGAGCATGTGAAATCCAATTTTTGCAATATTGATTGACTAAGAATCAAGGATTGAGATACTTTTTGAGGAAATCAAGCGTTCTATCCCAAGCTAATTTGGCAGCTTCCGCGTTGTATTGCAAGGGTGGCAAACCGCGTGAATCCGATTTTGGGTTAGCAAAAGCGTGCTTCGCATCATAGCGATAAAACTCATGCGCAACACCCGCATCATTAAGTTTTGCATCTAGTTGATCAACACCTGATATCGCAAAGAAATCATCATGGGTTGCCCAGTGCGCCATCATCGGCTTCGTAATTGCCTTAGCATCAACATACTCTAATGGGGGGTAGCCATACCAAACTACTGTTCCGTCGAGCTCAGGCACATTGCATGCCGACAATACAGTTAATGCACCGCCCATGCAAAATCCAGTCACTGCTACTTTAGAGCTCCCCGTCGCTTTGAGGTACTGGACTGCACCACGAATATCCTGTCCTGCAGCATCGCCAAAATTAAGATCGCCCATGAGGTGCTCGGCCTCTTTTGCTTCTAATGCCAGCTTGCCACGATACAGATCCGGAACAAGTGCGCGATAGCCAGCTTTAGCCAAACGATCGGCTACGGACTTCACTTCATCATCCAAACCCCACCACTCTTGAATAACCACTACTCCAGGAGCATTCTGCGCTTGTGAAGGCTCAGCCAAGTACCCATTTACAGTTTTGCCATCAGGTCTTTTGTATTCAATCATGTAATTTCCTTTTGCCTACTTAAGCTTACTTACTCGTTATTACGACTTCTTTGTATCAGAATGAATATATCCTACCAGCCAGAATGTCAGCAAGCCACAGGCTGCCGCACCATAACCCACTAGGCTATAGTGCTCCATCTTGCCATCAGGAGTAATGGTCACCACCAGACCCGCTAGAACGGATGCAATACCGGAGGCAAGCATCTGTGTAGAACCCACCAAACTCATAAAGGTTCCCCGAATTTTGGGCTCCACCAATTGACTGACGATTGCCATCGCTGGGATCATGCGCCCAGATATCAAAATGAAGAATGATGTGGAGTTAATCAATACCACCCACAATGGAACTGGCACTAGATTGGTTGTAACTAACAAAGGAATAAGGCTAATAATGGCAAGCACTCGGAATACCTTAACCTTGCCATACTTATCAGCCATATGGCCGATCAGCCTAGAACTCATTAAGGTAGCAATTCCGCCGCATAAATAAATTAAAGAAATATAGGAATTAGCAACACCTACATTTGATGTGAGATATAGGGCGATATAGGGAATCACAGAGAAGCCTGTAATCATAATCAAGCCCATGAATAGAAAGGCGCGTGCATGATGATGGGCTATTGCAATCTCATAGATTTGCTTAAAGCGATTGCCTTCTTGTACGTGATGCAGGTGACCAGCTATCTTAGGGATGTTGCGGTATCCAATCAGCAGAATCACTATTGAGACAAGACCAATAAATAAAAAAGGTGCGCGCCATCCTAAAAACGAAATATGGTTTGCCAGAAATAAACTGAGGGGCACTCCAGCTACGGTCGATACCGAGAATGCTGCCATCACCGTTCCAAGCGCCTTACCTCTTCTCTCAAACGGAATAGAGTCGGCAACAATCGTTTGAACAAAAGAACCTAGGATGCCGCCAAATGCGCCAGCGCAAGCACGCGCGATAAATAACATGTGATAGTTCGGCGCAAACGCGCAAGCAACCGTTGCAATAATAAAGTAGACATACAAGCGCAACAGCAACTGCCTTCTTTCAAAACGATCGATGTAATAGGTCGCAAATATTCCCGCTATCGCTGCAGCAAAGGTATATGAAGAAAGCAATAAACCAAACTCATGGGTATTAATTGATAGCGCTGCAATGAACTGAGGCCCTAAGGGCATCATGATCATGAAATCCAGAATGTGCGTGAACTGTATGCCTGCTAACGCCAGGAGGAAGAATCGCTCATGCCTGCTGGATTGAAAGAGATTTTGGCTATCGGGTTTACTCAAGGACTTGCTTTACACGTGGTAATTGATATGACATTATCGTCTTACCTGCCATTCTTTGCACTGAAGACTCATCCTCCGCCATGACCAATCTTGTTGACCTTACTACCCAATCGACCGCCTTTGGCATTCCACTAATTCCACTGCTTAAAGATAGTTTTTATGGGCTTATTGGACTTACGGCTGTACTCATTTTTCATGGGGCATTCATTAATCACATCACAATGCGATTTGAAATAAGCACCGATAGTTTCATCAGGGCAAGTAAATATAACCGTGTATTTTTCCGCTTTTACCTCGCGTTTCTCTTCATTGCCTTAATCCATGTTGCCGAAATTTTTATCTGGGCCGCATACCTAATCAAACTCGACCTCATTCATGACCCGATTGGATCATTATTATTTGCGGGCAGTTGCTACACTACCATTGGTTTTGTAGCCGACATTCTTCCTTTTGGCTGGAAAAGTCTCGCTTTCTTTATAGCGCTTTCAGGCTTGTTTTCCATAGCATGGACCACTTCAATCATGGTCGGCATGACCAATACTTACAAAATTGCTTGGAAACTCAAATACAAGTATTACGACCCTAAGAATTCTTGATGTAGTACCCGTAAACACAGCGACTCCCTCGCCTTGAGGGATCATGCGTATCGTGCAATACCCCGTCGATGACAGTAGTGAGGTGTTTTGAGACTTTCACAATTAAAGTTCCTTTTGGCAACTCATCTGGTCTTAGGTGAACTTGACATCCAGCACCGACCCTCATAGTAGGCACCCATTGAAATCCCTGCTTGAGTATGTATTCATGAAATACATTTCGGTGATTGCCGTTGCGGGGCGAAGAACCTCGTTGTTTTAGCATTCTAGAGAGCTTGTTATCACGCTCTTGCGCATAGTGCGCATTGGCATCACGCAAGTCCTCATACACCTGCATGTATGGTAATCCAGTTGCAATCGCGATTGACCTCACCACGCAATCTCCTGCCCCACCTATAAATCCCGCCGCAGAACGACCGCCATCATTTATCCGTAACGGATATGTTTGATGGGGGCGAGTTAGTCGGGTGAAGAAGCTGAACATGCTTGTTGGAGATGATTCTGATTTAGGCAAACAAAAATGGATTTGCCTTTCGACAAATCCATTTTGGAGTCATGTAATCCAGATGAAAATCTAGATTATTTTGCCGCCTTTTTTACTTCCAAACGCCATGCATGCAAGAGTGGCTCGGTGTAGCCATTCGGTTGCTCAAGGCCTTTGAAAATCAGATCGCTAGCCGCTTTGTAAGCATAGGAATCTTTGTAATTTGGCATCATTGGCTTGTACAGTGGATCACCTGCATTTTGACCGTCTACTACTTTGGCCATACGTTGCAAAGTTTCATTCACTTGATCAGCAGTAACGATGCCATGCAATAACCAGTTAGCAATATGCTGACTAGAAATACGTAATGTTGCACGGTCTTCCATCAAGCCTACGTTATGAATATCAGGAACCTTGGAGCAACCAACACCCTGGTCAATCCAACGAACCACATAACCCAAGATGCCTTGGCAGTTGTTATCCAACTCTTGCTGAATCTCTTCCTTAGACCAATTCGCTTGCTCTGCCACAGGAATAGTTAACAAGTCATTTAACAAAGCTTCTGCTTCAGCTGCAGTGCCGAGCTTTTCCATCTCTTTTTGGAGCTCAGCCACGTTTACTTGGTGATAGTGAAGCGCATGCAAGGTAGCCGCAGTTGGTGATGGCACCCAAGCAGTGTTAGCACCTGCCTTTGGATGAACAATCTTCTGCTCAACCATGGCTTTCATCATATCTGGCATTGCCCACATACCTTTACCGATTTGAGCGCGGCCACGCAAGCCACAATCTAAACCAGCAAACACGTTACGACGCTCATATGCAGATAACCACTTGCTGGTCTTCATATCGCCTTTGCGAATCATCGGGCCAGCATACATAGAGGTATGCATCTCATCGCCAGTACGATCCAAGAAGCCAGTATTAATGAATGCTACACGCGCACCAGCAGCTGCGATTGCCGCCTTAATATTTGCGCTCATACGACGCTCTTCGTCCATGATGCCGAGTTTTACGGTATCAGCTGGCAGGCCTAATAACTTCTCTACGCGACCGAAGAGTTCAGCGGCAAATGCCACCTCTTCTGGGCTATGCATTTTTGGCTTAACGATATAAACAGAACCTTTACGGGTATTACCGATTGCCTGTGTAGCTGGGCGATTAATGTCGTATAGAGCGATCAATACTGTTACAACCGCATCCAAAATACCTTCGTAAATCTCTTTGCCTTCGCCAGTCAAAATTGCTGGGTTGGTCATCAAGTGGCCAACGTTACGGAGGAACAAGAGTGAGCGACCATGCAAAGTCACCACGCCATCTTTGGCGTTTACTGCGCCAATACCTGCCTTGTACTTACGGTCTGGATTCAGGGTGCGAGTAAAGGTCTTGCCGCCCTTGCTCACTTCCTCAACCAAAGTACCTTTCAAAATACCGAGCCAGTTCTCATAAGCGAGCACTTTATCGTCACCGTCAACTGCGGCAATAGAGTCTTCCAAATCCAAAATGGTTGAAAGCGCTGCTTCAAGCACTACATCATTGACGCCAGCTGGATCACCAGCACCAATAGTTTTACTCTTGTCGATCTCGATATCGATATGGACACCGTTGTTACGCAAAAGCACAGAGCTTGGAGCTGCCGCATCACCTTGATAACCCACAAACTGCTTCTCGTCTGCGAGGCCAGTAGTAGAGCCATCCTTGAGCTTCACAGATAACTTATTGCCATCTACTGTGTACGCCACTGAATCACGGTGCGAACCTTTTGCCAAAGGAGCCGCTTGATCCAAGAAGTTGCGTGCATAAGCAACAACTTTTGCACCACGTATTGGGTTGTACGCCCCTGCTTTGCTTGCGCCATCATCTTCGGAGATTACGTCTGTGCCATACAAAGCGTCATATAAAGAACCCCAACGGGCATTAGCAGCATTCAAGGCATAACGAGCATTGAGTACAGGAACAACTAATTGAGGACCTGCTTGGAGAGCTAATTCATCATCAACGTTTTTGGTAGTACCAGCAACTTTTCCTGGAACATCATCGAGATATCCAATTTCTTTTAAGAATTTGCGATACGCAGGCATATCTTTGATCGGACCACGATTGGCTTGATGCCATTTATCCAAATCCAACTGAATGCGGTCACGCTTGGCCAATAACGCTTCATTTTTAGGAGTTAAGTCTTTAACGATTTCATCAAAGCCCTTCCAAAAGTCAGCACTCTTAATGCCAGTTCCAGGAAGCACTTTGTCTTCGATAAAACGATATAGAGGAGTTGCCACTTGAAGGCTATTGCAGGTAGTACGCGCAGTCATGTTTAAACCTTAGTTCGAATGCAAAAAGTTGAGTTATTTAAGTTAGTAAAGCGAATCGATTATTTTCCATCAATCCTGAAAAGGATGCTGGAGCAGGATCGTTTCATCGCGCTCTGGGCCTGTAGACACCATGGCGATCGGTTTTCCAGCCACTTCCTCGATGCGACGCAGGAAGTTTTGAGCCTCAACCGGCAACTTGTCCCACTCACGTATACCGAAAGTAGTGCCTTTCCACCCTGGGAAATCTTCGTAAATTGGCTCACAGCGAGCTACGGATTCCGCACCACGTGGCAATACCTCCAGCTTCTTACCATCCAAGGCATAGCCAACGCACAAACGAATAGTCTCTAAGCCATCAAGCACATCTAGCTTAGTAATACACAAGCCTGATAGGCCATTGATCTGAATAGATCGTTTGAGTGCAGCAGCATCCAACCAACCCGTACGACGTGGGCGACCTGTTACAGAACCAAACTCCTTGCCTACTTCCGCGAGACGCACGCCGATTGGATCTTGTCTTGCTGGATTGTCATGGTCATATAACTCACTCGGAAATGGACCCGCACCAACACGAGTGCAATACGCTTTAGTAATACCCAAAATGTATTGCAATGAATCTGGGCCAACACCGGATCCCGCAGCCGCATTACCGGCCACACAGTTACTAGAAGTTACGTATGGATAGGTGCCATGATCAATATCAAGCAATGTCCCTTGCGCACCTTCAAACAAAAGATTTTGACCAGCTTGCTCAGCAGCATATAAGGCGCTAGATACGTCCACCACCATTGGCTTGAGGCGCTCTGCGTAAGACAACGCTTCAGCCAGCGTCTTTTCATAATTTACAGGCTCTGCACCATAGTAATTGGTGAGCATGAAGTTGTGATACTCCAAGTTCTCACGCAATTGCGCTGCAAACTTCTCTGGGTAAAACAAATCTTGAACGCGTAAAGCGCGGCGTGCCACCTTATCTTCATAAGCTGGGCCAATGCCACGGCCGGTTGTACCAATCTTGGCTTCACCACGCTTCTTCTCGCGCGCATGATCAATCGCAACGTGGTACGGCAGAATCAATGTGGTCGCTTCAGAAATCTTCAATCGTGATTGCACATTCAAACCAGCCGATTCTAGTTCGCCAATCTCTTTAAAGAGCGCTTCTGGTGACAGCACAACGCCATTGCCGATATAGCAAATAACATCTTTGTGCATGATTCCAGATGGAATCAAACGCAAAATGGTTTTCTTATCGCCAATGATTAAAGTATGTCCTGCATTGTGCCCACCCTGAAAGCGAACCACTGCTTGCGCGTGATCAGTCAGCCAATCGACTACTTTACCCTTGCCTTCATCACCCCACTGGGTACCAATGACAACGACGTTACGACCTTGTGCTTGCTGCTTTGAAGACATATTCAATCCAAAAAGATAATTACAAAAATAGGTTAAGGGTAAAAATTCGCTTTATTTGGTTCTTATTTATTTCTTACTTCTTTGCTTCTTACTTGTTCGTTACTTACTTCTTCTTTACTTCCCAAGAGCTTCCCTGCTTTATCAACTCTCGATCACATTCATATTCAGCCGCTTCAACAGCTTCGCCAGCGAGCACTTGAATAACCACCTCACCGCGATTACGCAGATCGGCAATTGCTTTTTCCAGTGCAGCATCTTGCACCCAAGGCGCCAAGATTGCCATCTTGCGAACACTTAATGGGGACAAGCTTGCTAATGTCAATAAATCTAATGAGAAACCAGTTGCTGGGCGTGAACGACCAAACGCTTGACCAACTTGGTCATAGCGACCACCTCTTGCAATCGGCTGAGGCAAACCATCCACATAAGCGGCAAACATCACACCGCTGTGGTACTGATAACCTCGCAGATCAGCAAGATCAATGCTGAGCTCAAGATTGTTATTCACCTTGCTAGCAGAAACAATACGCTCTAAATCGGCTAGCGCCTGATCTACCGCTGCGTGTTTTGGCAAAACCTTCTTAGCATTTGCCAACACTTCTGCACATGGGCCATTGAGTTCAGTTAATGCCAGCAATCCATCAGCTACTTTTGCAGGTAAGCATGTAGCCCATTGACGTAAACGAGGACGATCCTTGCTTTGCAAAAGGCTATATAAAGATTCAATAGTGTCTTTGTCCAGCATTTGATCTGCCAAGATGCCAGTCAGAATTCCAGCATGAGACAAATCTAAGTAGACTTTTTTCAGTCCAGCAACATCTAATGTTTTAAGAAGCAAGGTAATCGCCTCAAAGTCAGCTTCCCAGCTCGCGCAACCATAAATCTCCGCACCTAGCTGCAACTGCTCACGAGAAGAGCTACCCACTGGCGTACGGGCATGCGCCACAGAGCCTGCATAACAAAGACGAGTTACGCCTGCGCGATTTAATAAGTGCGCATCAATACGTGCAACCTGAGGAGTAATGTCAGCACGCAAGCCTAAGGTACGGCCAGAAAGTTGATCAACCAACTTAAAGGTCTGCAAATTTAGATCGGAGCCTGTGCCAGTTAACAATGAATCTAGGAACTCCAAGATCGGAGGTGCTACGAGCTCATAACCATAGGATTGGTAGAGATCCAAAATCGAGCGGCGCAAAGATTCTACTTTGCGAGCCTGTGCTGGCAATACATCTGCAATATCTTCAGGAAGTAACCAACGATTCATGATGTGAACTATTCGCTTTCTTATTTTTTACGCAGGTACTTCAGAAATTCATTATTGGTATCCAATACGATCACATCCTTCTTGTCTTTAAAGGTATTGCGATAAGTCTGGAGACTCTTATAGAATTCCGCAAATTCGGGATCCTTTGAAAACGCTTCGTTATAAATAGCTATTGCCTTTGCGTCTCCTGCCCCTTTGATTTTTTGGGCATCACGATAGGCTTCCGCTAGGATCGTATCGCGCTGACGCTCAGCATTAGCGCGAATTTTGTCTGACTCGGCAGCGCCCATTGAGCGCAACTCATTTGCTACGCGTTTACGCTCCGCCTCCATGCGACGATATACGGAATCACTAATTTCAGCTAATAAATCGACGCGCTTTAGTCGCACATCCACAATCTCGACACCGATATCTGAAGCATCATCAGCTACTTTTTTACGAATACCCTGCATCACTTGCTCACGTTGATCTGAGATCAATTCACGAACGGTGCGTTTGGTAAATTCTTCATTCAGGGCGGAACGCACCAACTGAGTTAAACGATCTTGAGCTAAGCGCTCATCACCTTTGAAGCTGATAAAGAATTTACGCGGATCCACAATGCGCCATTTCACATAAGAATCAACTAGTAGATTCTTCTTTTCAGCGGTAATGAAACGCTCTGCTTCTGGATTGTCAATCGTTAGAATGCGGCGGTCAAAAAAACGCACGCTCTCAAATGGTGCCGGGAACTTCACCTGAATACCAGGCTTCTCGATCACACGAACAATCTGACCAAATGAAAAGACTACAGCGAACTTACGCTGATCCACTACGAAGATGCTCGATGAGAGCACATAGATCAATGCGACAAAGCCAATAATGGCAGCAATCAGGCGATTAGCATTCATTAGCGTGAATCCCGATCGCGACTACGCAAGCCATCACGCTTGTCTACCGACTTACCGCCAGTAGCATTTGATGAGTTTGCAGGGCTTATTGCACTTGGCGGTGCAGTTGTGGATGATGCAGAAGTTACTCCAGGGTTTGCGCTTGCAGATCCACCAACAGTCACTGACCCTGTTGGTGTTGGCGTATTTGCAGTCGCTGGCACACCCGTAGCTTGTGCAGATTCCGCATTGACTTGCGAGACCAACTTATCAAGTGGCAAATACAACAAACTATTGCTCTTATTGGTGTCAACCAAAATCTTAGTGACGTTGCCGTATATCTCGTTCATCGTATCGAGGTACATCTGATTACGCGTAACCTGCCTCCCCTTTGTATATTCCGGCAAGATTTGCTTGAAACGCGCGGCATCGCCTTCAGCGGTAGCGACTACCCCCGCTTTGTAACCTTCAGCCTCTTGAATCAAGCGAGCGGCAGTTCCTTTAGCGCGTGGAATGATGTCATTCGCGTAGGCCTCGCCTTCGCTCTTCAGGCGCTCTTGGTCTTGACCCGCTTTAACTGCATCATCAAAGGCGGCTTGAACTTGTTCTGGAGGTTGTACGTTTTGTACTGTAACGCTGGTGACATAAATACCAGCCTTATAGCTATCCAGAATTTTCTGAATTGAACCGGCTAAATCAATGCCAATTTTTTCGCGCCCTTCATACAAAACCGTATCCATCTTGCTACGCGCCACAATCTCACGCACTGCAGTTTCAGCTGCTTGCACAACCGCTGCATCAGGATCGCGATTGTTAAACAAGTAATCGGTTGGATCTTTCAGGCGATATTGCACGGCAAAGCGCACATCAATAATGTTTTCATCTTCCGTCAACATGGAAGAATCTTTTTGATTGGTTGCCTTAATGAGTACTGGGCGCCCCACTTCAACAGAACGCACACCAGATAGGTTAACGGTCTCTTCTGTTTGAATCGGCCATGGCAAGTGCCAGTTAATACCTGACTTAGCGGTGTAATCGTACTTGCCAAAAGTCAGAACAACGCCTGCTTGCCCTTCTTGAATAATAAAGAAGCCACTGCACAACCAAACAAAAGCGGCAATTCCAATTGCTACCAAAAATCCCTTTTTGGATTCAAATGGGTTTACGAAATTGAAGTCAGGGGCGGAGAAACCATTATTACCCCCTCCATTTCCGAAATTGCCACGTTGTGATGGTGGAGGAATATCGGTGCTGTTTGGTTTATTGGTATTCGGGTTTGGACTGGAGTTATTGCTGCCATTCACACTCGGTTTTTTCTTGCCGCCAAAGAGGCCTGCGATGCGGTCGTTGAAATCGCGCCACAATTCATCTAAATCAGGCGGGCCATCTGGTTTGGTTTGCTGACCAACTGGTTTATCAACTGGGGCATTTGTTTGCTCTGGATCTACTTTTGGAGCTTGACCATTTCCCTGCCCATCTTTGGCATCTTTAGACCCCTCATTAGAGCTATTGCCCCAATTGGGATCACTGACCGAAAAAAAGCCCAAGAATTTACGCATCATTCGAAAAATAGCTTCGGTTAGGTATCGGATTAAATTCGGATGACTCTGGTCGCTCAGGTAAAGGAGCTAAAAACTCCTCTGGAGTCATCTGAGTTTTGGCACGATTTTGTTCAGCCCTCATTTTATCAGTCATTTGGGAGCATTCCGCCAAGGTTGAGCGCAGCAAATCAAGGCCTAAGCCCGATTGGGCGGATAGGAAAATCTGGGCTGGGAAGCCCTGGGCATCCCTCTCTAAAACCGCCCCACGGGTAAAGGTTTGGGGCATCAGATCGATCTTATTCATGACCTCAATGCGGGGGATATCGTCAGCCCCGATTTCAGCCAAAACCGCCTCTACCTCAGCCTTTTGTTCTTTGGCAACAGGGCTACAAGCGTCGATGACATGCAAAATCAGGTCGGCATGGATGGTTTCATCCAAAGTTGCCCTAAAGGCCTCAACCAGTTGGTGGGGCAATTCCCGAATAAACCCCACCGTATCAGACACCACAATCGAGCCCACCCCATCTAAATGCACTTTTCTGGAGGTGGTATCGAGGGTGGCAAAAAGCTGATCAGCGGCATAAGTACCCGCCTTGGTTAAAGCATTAAATAAAGTCGATTTACCAGCATTGGTGTAACCAACCAAAGATACAGAAAACACATCCTTACGATTACGCGCCCTGCGTTGGGTACGCTGCTGACGCTGGAGCTTTTCTAATTCATTTTCTAAACGCTTAGCTTTGGTTGCCAACATCCTACGATCCAACTCCATCTGCGTTTCGCCAGGACCACCACGCACACCGATACCACCACGTTGACGCTCCAAGTGGCTCCATGCTCTCACCAATCGAGACATGCGATAACGCACTTGCGCTAATTCCACTTGAGTCTTACCAATGTGGCTTTGTGCGCGCTGACTAAAGATATCCAAGATCAAACCAGTGCGATCCATCACATGTCGCTCAATATGACGCTCAAGGTTGCGCTGCTGGGTTGGGGATAAAGGGTGATTAAAGATGGCTAACTCAGCATCTTGTTCTTCCATCACACGCTTTAATTCATTAGCTTTTCCAGAGCCAATGAATAAAGCGGGATCGGTTCTGCCCTTGCGGGCGATTACGCTAGCTGAGGGTATAGAGCCTGCGCTATCAGCCAAGAGGCTGAGTTCGGCCATGCTATCTGCAAAATCTTCGCGTCCTGTATCTACGCCTACCAGAACCGCGCGTGCCGCATCTACTCCAGTTTTATACAGAGCTGCCTTCTTCTATACGAAAGTCAATGGCGCGAGCAGGGACGATCGTAGAGATCGCGTGCTTGTAAACCATTTGCGTCACAGTATTACGAAGCAACACAACGTATTGATCGAATGACTCAATATTGCCTTGCAATTTAATACCGTTAACAAGATAGATCGACACAGGAATGTGTTCTTTACGCAAAGCGTTCAGAAATGGATCTTGGAGTAATTGGATTTGTTTATTGCTCATACTGCTCCTAATTTATTTTTAATTTTTTATTGGTTTGTTTTTATGGGAGTCTTGCTTTTATTTATCTTGGTGTGTCTCAAAAACTGATTACTGAACTTGTCATATTGAGCCTAATTTTATAAAAATCAAGCCCTTACTCGAATCCAGGGTTAAAACAGTAGAAAACTAGCGCTTTTTCCCTTTTTTACCCTTGTCAGCATCAACATAGGGGTTTTTAGCGGTATTCATCTGAATTCGCAGAGGCGTTCCACGTAGCTTAAATACATCCCTAAAGCGACCTTCCAAATAACGCTTATAGCTATCGGTCACACCGCTTAAAGAGGTTCCATGAATCACCACAATCGGTGGGTTCATGCCGCCCTGGTGGGCATAACGTAATTTTGGCCTACCCATGCCAACTCGCTTGGGCTGCTGATGCTCTACTGCCTCTTGCAAGATACGAGTTAGGCGTGGGGTTGGCAGTTTTGCCATTGCCGCAGCGTACGCAGAATCGACATCCTTAAAGAGCTCTTTTAAGCCAGTACCCTTCTTCGCTGAGATCGGATGTACATTTGCGAAATCCAAGAAACGCAACTTTTGCGCAATCTCTAAACGCGCGCGCTCTTTAACGTAGGCATCGATACCATCCCACTTATTGACGGCAACCACTAAGGCACGTCCTGCTTCAACAATAAAGCCGGCGATATGCGCGTCTTGCTCGGAAATATCTTGCTGGGCATCGAGCATCAAAATCACCACATTGCAATCAGCAATCGCTTGCAATGTTTTTACAACGGAGAACTTTTCAATAGCTTCAAATACTTTGCCACGACGACGCAAGCCTGCTGTATCTACCAATATGTAAGGCTTGCCATTGCGCTCAAACGGCACTTCAATGGCATCCCTTGTCGTCCCCGGCATGTCAAATGCAATGACTCGCTCTTCACCAATTAATTTATTAATCAGGGTTGACTTACCAACGTTCGGGCGACCAACCACAGCAATCTTCATTGGGCGATTTGGGTCGCTTGCCTCTTCCTCATCTGGCTCTTCGATTCCCAAGGAATCGAGGGCATCATCAATCAGGCTACGAACACCATCACCATGTGCAGAAGAAATTGGGAAAGGCTCACCAAGTCCAAGCTCATGAAAATCCGCGGTTACAACACCCGCTTGCATGCCTTCGGTTTTATTCACTGCCAAAATGACAGGTCTACCGGACTTGCGTAAGAAATCCGCAATGACTCGGTCCTGCGGAGCTAAACCTAAACGGCCATCCACCAAGAAAATAACAATGTCAGACTCAGCAACCGCTTGCTTGGTTTGCTTTGCCATTTCAGCCACGATGCCAGTCTTCGCAACCGGCTCGAAACCACCAGTATCAACACAAATAAATGCGCGATCACCAATACGGCCTTTGCCGTAGTGACGGTCTCGCGTTAAACCAGAGAAGTCCGCGACTAATGCATCGCGGGAACGTGTCAAGCGATTAAAGAGAGTGGACTTGCCTACGTTGGGGCGCCCAACAATGGTGATAACTGGATTCATTTAGGACTATAAGCAGCGATCTTGCCGCCCTGTGACTGAATGATGATGAGTCCGCCGACTGCGATCGGTGCTGCAGAAATCGGATTGCTATCGTGACGAATACGTGCAACTATTTCACCATTCGCTTGCGCAAATGCATGTACATAACCTTGCGCATCGCCCATCAGCAATACCCTACCAACAGCAAGGGGCTCGCCAACATCACGGAATGTCAGCTTGGTATTTTCCCAAACTTGACTACCGTCTTTTGTCGCAAAAGCAAATACATGAGACTTTTCATTAGCGGAGAAGACTAAATCCGAGCTTTGCGCCGTACCGGTATAGCTTGAGAAATCCTTGAACCAAAGCAAGTTACCAGTACGCGCTTGACCGCAACCAATACGTCCTTGATAAGACACTGCGCAGAGAATTTCTCCATCCATACTCGGCTTTGCTGTCACATCATTCAAACGCTCAATTTCAGAGAAACCCTTTGGAAAGGATACCGGCGTTTCCCAAATCAAACCGCCATTAGCAAGCGCGATCATACCAAAGCGACCGCCAGCAAAACCAGTCACAATCACTTCATTATTAATTGGCAACATGCCATAACCAACACGCAATGACAAAGCGGATTGTTGACGCTGGTAATTCCATTTGCGCGCGCCTGTTTGCGCGTCTAAGCCAATGAAGCGGTTATCTAGTGCACGAATAACCACAACGCCGCCCGCAACGACAGGCTCACTTAATACTTCGCTACCAACATTGACGTTCCAAAGGGCTTTGCCTGTATCGTCATAAGCGTACACATTGCCCTTAATCGTTACCGCCACAGTGGTGCGACCATCCGATCCAGGACCAATAGCCAAACGCTCAGGCACTGAAACTTCCCATACCTTATTACCAGAAGCTAAATCAATCTTTGCTAGATTGCCACGGTGTGATGCCGCATATACAGAATCTCCCGCAACAACCGGATGAAAGTTAAATGATTCCGATGAACCAACGCTGGTCGACCATACTGGTTGCAAATCAAACTGATTCTTCACTTCAACCAATTCAGCAGGTTTACGAACACGAGAGTTTCCAGAGCATGCCACCAAGGCTGCCGCAACCACTCCAAGAACCAAAACCTTGCTGGCGATCTTTACCATGCGCTTAGCCACTATCACTGTGCAACCCCTCCAACAGCATCTAGCTTGACCTTCAGGAGACGACGCGCCTCTTCCGGAAATTCTTTCGCCTGATCCAATTTCTTCCAAGCATCTTGGTAACTGGTTTTGGCTTCTTCATTTTTCTTCTGCGCCAAATACCAATCGCCACGACGCTCTAGCCAAAGAGCCTCAAAGCCTGCGATAGGTTTGCCCTGCAGGATCTGATCAGCTTCTGCAAAATCTTTTTCAGTACCCTGCTCGATTAATTGAGATACCAAACGCATCTTAGCCAAAGCAAGGTAAGCGTCATTGGAAGCGTTCTTAGCAGCCCAACGCAAATAATCCAAAGCTTTCGCGCTGTCGCCTGCATCAGAAGCAATACGAGCAGCAATTAAGCTGGACATTGGGGCATACGGTGTACGAGCAAAATCTTTTTGCAAATCATCAGCGGCGCGCAAAGTTTGTTCTTTATCACCCTTAGCAATAGCACTTACCATCGTTTCATATAACTTCGATGCTTCTAATGCCTGACTATTGCGCCACCATTGATATCCACTGTAAGTGGCATACGCAAATAAAGCAACTGTCGCAACGCCTGTAATAAGGTTGCGATACTTTTGCCAAAACGCTTTGAGTTGGTCTAGTTGTTCTTGTTCTTCTAAATCTAATGGCATATCAATCCAAACTCACAATCTAAGTTGATGTCTATATCGTTATTCTATTCGGAGGCACCAACCAAGGCGTCAATTGCCGCCTCAAGCACCCCATCTAAGGAAACGGTCTTTTGCTCCCCTGTGCCACGCAAGTCTTTAAGGGCAGCTTCGTTCTTAGCCAGCTCGTCTGGGCCAATAATGACCGCAAACGCCGCCCCACTAGCATCCGCCTTCTTCATTTGAGACTTAAAGCTGGCAGATTGGCCATCTGGGGGGCAGAACAAAATCGTATCAATACCTGCGCTACGTAAGCGCTCAGCAATAATCATGGCGGCAGTCAATGTCTCGCCACCTTGATGCAAAACAAAAATATCGCATTGCGCTTGAGGCTCCGGCAAGGAACCAGAAACCTTCATTAGCTCGAGAACACGTTCCATACCCATTGCCCAACCACAAGCAGGTGCTGCTTTACCACCCATGCGTTCAATTAATGGGTCATAGCGACCACCGCCCGCAATCGTGCCTTGCGCACCTAGCTCGTCAGTGATCCATTCGAAAACAGTGAGGTTGTAATAATCCAAACCGCGTACTAAGCGTGGATTAATTTTGCAAGGAATGTTGTTTGCCTTCAGTAAAGCTTGAACCGCTTCAAAATGCTTGAGCGATTCTTCACCCAAGAAATCCAATAACTTTGGTGCGCCTTCAATCAAGGCTTGCATCTCTGGATTTTTAGAATCCAAAATGCGTAATGGGTTTGTAAGCAGGCGACGTTGAGAATCTTCATCTAGTTGTGACTGATTTTTTTCAAAGTAAGCCACTAAAGCCGCACGATGCTCGGCGCGTTCATTTGCTTGGCCTAATGAGTTGATCTCTAGGCGGACGCCCTTCAAACCCAACTCATCCCAAAGGCGCTGTCCCATGAGAATGATTTCTGCATCAATATCCGGGCCAGCAAAACCCAATGCCTCGATACCAAACTGGTGGAACTGGCGATAACGACCACGTTGTGGGCGCTCATGGCGGAACATCGGACCTGTGTACCAAAGACGCTTTGGTCCTTCGTAGAGTAGATTATTTTCAATAACGGAGCGCACTAATGCAGCAGTACCTTCGGGACGCAATGTGAGTTGCTCGCCATTGAGTCTATCTTCAAAGGAGTACATCTCCTTCTCAACAATATCGGTCACCTCACCAATGCCACGTTGAAATACGGCAGTCGCTTCCACAATTGGTGTTCTTAAAAACTCATAGCCATAAGCACGAGTGAGATCACGCAGAACATGCTCAAGGTGCGCCCACTGCGCAGCGTCGGCTGGCAATAAATCATTCATGCCACGCACGCCATTAATTTTTTGGACTTTAGCTTGTTTGTTCTGGTCAGTCATGTTGTTCTTGCTTTATTGTGCTTACTTTATTGTTCTTGCTTTTTTAGTTTTGCTCTTTTGTTTTGCTCTTATTTTTTATTTTGGAGCGTAGTTTTGTTTGACGTAGTCATCTACGATCACCTGAAACTCTTGAGCGATATTTTCGCCACGTAATGTCTTTACTTTAACCCCATCCACGAATACCGGGGCTGCAGGGGTCTCCCCCGTGCCGGGCAAGGAAATACCAATATTGGCATGCTTGCTTTCACCCGGCCCGTTCACGATGCAACCCATAACTGCCACATTCATATTTTCTACGCCAGGATGGGTTTTCTTCCAAACAGGCATTTGCTGGCGCAAGTAAGACTGAATATTGGCAGCCAATTCCTGGAAAGTGGTGCTGGTCGTTCTACCGCATCCAGGACATGCAATCACCATTGGCGTGAAATTACGCAAGCCCATGGTTTGCAAAATCTCTTGAGCAACGATGACTTCGTTCTCACGCGGGGCGCCAGGCTCTGGGGTTAAAGACACTCGAATGGTGTCGCCAATGCCCTCTTGCAACAAAATACCCATCGCCGCAGTAGAGGCCACAATTCCTTTGCTGCCCATTCCCGCTTCTGTTAGACCCAAATGCAATGGGTAGTCTGAGCGACGTGATAAATCACGATAGACAGCTACTAAGTCTTGTACATTGCTCACTTTGCATGAGAGCAAGATTTGATTAGGGCTCATACCCAACTCAACTGCTTTCTCGGCAGACTGCAATGCTGATTGAATCAACGCTTCAATCATCACCTCTTGCGCAGTCTTTGGAACTTCAAGGGCTGCATTGCTATCCATAATGGAGGCTAATAGATCCTGATCTAAGCTACCCCAGTTCACACCAATTCGTATTGGCTTGTCATATTTACAAGCCGCTTCAATCATTTGCGCAAATTGAGGATCACGCTTCGCACCCTTACCCACATTGCCTGGGTTGATGCGATATTTAGAGAGTGCTTTAGCGCATTCTGGAAAATCATTTAATAGCGTGTGGCCGTTGTAATGAAAGTCGCCAATCAAAGGCACCAAGATATCCATCTTGTCCAATTGCTCGCGGATATAAGGAACCGCAGCCGCTGCCTCAGGCGTATTGACAGTAATGCGCACCATCTCCGAACCTGCACGGGCCAATTCTTTTATCTGAATCGCTGTACCTACCGCATCAGCCGTATCTGTATTGGTCATTGACTGCACGCGTACAGGCGCATCGCCACCAACAGTAATGATGTTGGTTTTCCAAGCTACCTGCGCTTGGCGAGTAGCGCGCTTTGGCGATGGGCCCAAAGGCAATGGAGTTGGTTTTGTTGAATCGCTCATATCAATTTAATTTCTGAATTCAGCTTCTTAATTCAACTTTTTCAGCCACTCAATCGGCTGTTCATTAGTTTGAGCATCGACGATGATTTCAGAATCATGTACTGCGCGCTCACGCACACGAGTACGATCGACAACATCCCCCGCCAACTGACCACAAGCAGCGGCAATATCATCGCCGCGGGTCTTGCGTACTGTGGCGACCATGCCCGCATCTAAGAGAATGCTTGCAAAGATGTTCACTCGTTGAGCTGGCGAGCGCTTCAAGCCAGACTCGGGGAAAGGATTAAATGGAATGAGGTTGATCTTGCACTTAATGTTTTTCAGTAAGCGCACTAATTCTTTTGCCTGAATGTCGGAATCATTCACACCATCGAGCATGCAGTATTCAAAGGTCAAGAAATCCCTTGGCGCAAACGGTAAATAGCGCTCACATGCATCGAGCAACTCACGTAGAGGGTATTTCTGATTCAAAGGCACCAATTGATCACGCAAAGCATCATTGGGTGCATGCAGAGACACCGCTAATGCCACCGGGCAATCTTGCGCTAAGCGATCAATCATTGGCACGACACCTGACGTTGAAACTGTCACACGACGACGCGATAAACCATAGGCTCGATCATCCAACATCAGACGCAGTGCGGATACCACGTTGTCGTAGTTGAGTAATGGCTCACCCATACCCATCATTACCACATTGGAGATCACGCGTCCTGTGTGCTCCCAACCAGGTGTTGGATATTTTTCAATACGACGCACTGCGTCTGGATCATTGCGCAATAAATGCTCAGCAAACCATAATTGACCGATGATTTCTCCGGAAGTCAGGTTGCGTGAGAATCCTTGATGTCCAGTAGAACAAAAACGGCAATTGACAGCGCACCCTGCTTGCGAAGAGATACACAGAGTACCTCGATCATCCTCGGGGATATAAACAGACTCAACCGCATTACCGGCGCCCACGTCCAATAGCCACTTGCGTGTGCCGTCTTGGGCATGTTCGTCCTTGATAACGGGAAGAGAGAGTACTTCTGCCTTATCGAGCAAGGTTGCTCGGAAGGTTTTTGCTAGATCACTCATGTCATTAATGTTGGATACACCACGTTGATGTATCCACTGCATGAGCTGCTTTGCCCTGAAGGGCTTTTCGTTTAACCCCGCGACATACGCCGCCATTTGGTCAGCGTCAAAATCTAAGAGATTTACGCGCGGGGAGGTCAATGCGACTACTTATCAATAAAGTTATTGAATAGCCAGTAACGATTAACGATTGAAAACGTTCATGCCAGGGAAGAAGAATGCAACTTCCACAGCAGCAGTTTCAGGGGCGTCAGAACCGTGTACTGCGTTCGCATCGATGCTGTCAGCAAAATCAGCACGAATTGTGCCTTTTTCTGCTTTTTTAGGATCAGTAGCACCCATCAAGTCGCGATTCTTAAGGATGGCGCCTTCACCTTGCAATACCTGAATCATGACTGGGCCAGAAATCATGAAGCTCACCAAATCTTTAAAGAAAGGACGCTCTTTGTGAACGGCATAGAACTGCTCTGCTTCAGATTGTGAGAGATGTGCCATTTTGGACGCCACGATCTTCAAACCAGCTGATTCAAAACGGTCATAGATTTTGCCGATGACGTTTTTAGCTACAGCATCAGGTTTGATAATTGAGAGGGTGCGTTCGATTGCCATTCAGGACTCCAATAGTGATTTCAAAGGTATTTACTAGGAAGGGTCAATAAGTACCCTGCTCTAGCGACCCCCGAATTATACATTGTCTGACCGTATTTACCCCTATATTGGTAGGGCTAAGCTCTTGAATTTACAAGGTATAACCCCTCGGTTTGTAGTCTTTTTATGGCAGGTCTTGAAATTAGGGTGTTTTGTCTATACTTAGTGTCAACAGCCCTTGATGGGCTCATGTATTTACTACGAAAGAAGGAGTCTATATGAGTGACCTGAACTCTTACGGCTTTGGTCAAGCTGGCTCAATCAGTACCGTTCAAGTACGCAACCGCGTACTGCGTAATACCTATGCGCTCTTAGCGCTCTCCATGGTGCCTACTGTAATTGGCGCCTGGTTAGGTGTTGCCATGGGACTTGATCTGTTTGCTGGTAGCCCATTCATGGGTTTCATCGTGTTCATGGCAGTTGCTTTTGGTTTCTTCTGGGCAATCGACAAAAATAAAGACACTGGCGTGGGTGTTCTGCTCCTATTGGGCTTCACCTTCTTCATGGGCATCATGCTCTCTCGCTTGGTTGGCTTTACGCTCAACAGCTACAGCAACGGCGCAGCACTCATCATGCTGTCCTTCGGTGGCACAGCGGCAATCTTCGCGACTATGGCTACGATTGCAACGGTAAGTAAGAGTGACTTTGCTGGTATGGGCAAATGGCTGATGGTTGGCGTTCTACTCTTGATCGTTGCCTCTTTGGCAAACATCTGGTTGCAACTACCTGCCCTGATGTTGACTGTGATGGTTCTTGCTATCGCCATCTTCTCTGCGTTCATTCTGGTTGATGTACAACGCGTAGTTAATGGTGGTGAAACCAACTACATCATGGCTACATTAGCAATCTACTTGGATGTGTACAACGTATTCACCAACCTGCTTGCTCTCTTGGGCATCTTTGGTGGCAATCGCGACTAAACGAGAAGACTGAGTAAGTCAAAAGGCGCCTACGGGCGCCTTTTTATTTACCCGCGACCTCTTCCAAACTACGGTCAAATACCGCCATTGATTCCATATGCGATGTATGTGGGAACATATTGACGATGCCAGCCCCTTTAAGGGTGTAGCCAGCTTGATGGCACAAGATATCTGCGTCTCTTGCTAGCGTCTTAGGATTACAAGACACATACACAATGCGCTTTGGCAATAAAGGGCTTTTCTGCAGATGCAAGTCTGCTAGCGCTTTGCATATCTCCATGGCGCCTTCACGCGGTGGATCCATTAGCCAACGATCCGATTTTCCCCAAGAGGCAATGGTTTCGGTTGTAACTTCAAATAAATCGCTTTGCATGAAGCTAGCTTTATCAGCCAAGCCATTGTGCTGCGCATTTGCTTTTGCGCGCGTGGTTAAGGTTGCCAAACCTTCGATGCCTAATACTTGTTTTGCCTTGCGCGCTAATGGTAATGTGAAATTACCAATACCGCAGAACAGGTCGAGAACCCGATCGCCCTCTTTTACTTCTAGCAAACGAATCGCCTTGCTTACTAGAGAGCGATTCATCATGTGATTAACTTGGGTAAAGTCAGTAGGCTTAAATGGCATCTCGATTTCAAACTCGGGAAGACGGTAACAAAGCTTGCCGGTCTCAGGGTAAAACGGCGCAACTGACTCAATACCTTTGGGTTGCAACCAAATCCAGACATTGTGGCGGTCAGCAAATTGCCGTAGCAAGGCATTGTCTTCTTTGCTAAGCGGTTTCAAATTCCGAAAGACCAGGGCCGTAACTGGCGCAGCTCTCTTTGGATCATCCGAATTTGGTTCCTCCGGCTCACCTACAGCAATCTCAATTTGCGGCATACGATCCACAATCGATAAGCCCATTACTAATTTGCGCATCTCTGGCAATAGATCAGATAGATGCTTGGGCAAAATCTCACAAGCCAGCATATCGGCTACATAACCACTTTTACCTTCATGAAAGCCTATTAAGACGGTGCCTTTTTTAATCGAGCGATTTACAGCACTTAAGCGTGCGCGATGTCGATACTCCCAAGTGGGACCACCCATCGGGCGAAGAATTTCTTCGGGGGTGACTTTGGCGATATGGCGTAAGTCATCTTCTAGAACACGCTGCTTCATCGCTACCTGCGCTCGGATATCGAGATGTTGCATCGTGCATCCACCACATACTCCAAATGCCGCACACTTGGGTTGCGCTCTAAAGACAGCTTGTTTCAGAATGTCGCGCACTTTAGCTTTTGCAAAGCGCGCTTTATCGCTAGTGATTGTGTAGGTGACTAACTCAGTAGGTAATGCGCCTTTGATAAAAATGACTTTACCACTTGCATCGTGATCTACTTCCTCTGTTTCCGCACTCTTAACATTTGGAGCTAGACGTGCGATTCCTTGAGCATCTAAATCGAGGGACTCAACAATAATCGGCTCAGTCACTTCAATGTTGACTGGCTTATCCCCTCTACGCATCCGCTGCGAAGCCTGCTAGATACTCTTGCCACTGACCGCCATTTGGCTCTTTGGCTTCTTTCTCTAGATAGGCCTTAACAAAAGCAATTTCTTCTTGGTACTCTTCAGCAGTGAAACCACCACGTAGTAATTGAAAACGACAGTACATTAAATAGGTATTCACGACATCGGTTTCGCAATAGCGACGAATATCGTTGATCTTGCCTTCTTGATAGGCTGGCCATACTTGACTGCCATCCATGCCCATCTTGCCAGGAAAGCCACATAATTTTGCTAAGCCATCCAAGGGTGCGTTTGCCCTGCCATTAAATTTAGCCAAGAGATCCATCATATCGAGATGGCGCATGTGATAACGGCTGATGTAGTTGTTCCACTTAAAGTCACGGCTATCGGCTTCCTGACTCTCACCCATCTCCCAATAACGGGATGCCTGAATATGATTGGCTAAGGCGCGATAGTGCAAGACTGGCAAGTCAAAACCACTGCCATTCCAAGAAACCAATTGTGGGGTGTACTTTTCAACGAGATCAAAGAAGGCTTGAACAATTATTTTCTCATCATCTTCTGGCGTGCCGAGTGTGCCTACTTTGATTTGAGGTAGACCCTCTTTTGTGGTCCTGCGAATAACACAAGATATCGCCACCACCTTTTGCAAAAAAAGAGGCAGAAACTCACTTCCTGTTTTTTCTGCGCGCTCTGCCATTGCCTTAGCGGCAACTTCGGCATCACTCATCGAATCTGGATAACCCTCAACGCGACGCAACCCTGCTACATCTGGAATGGTTTCAATATCAAAGACGAGAACAGTAGCCATGACAGGGTATGAAGATTTGGCGCTACTGTATTACTGCAAATATGGCGTTGGGTTTACTGGCTTACCGTTTACGCGCAATTCAAAGTGCAGTTTTGGTGAATTCGTATCGGAATCACCCATCTCGGCAATCTTCTGACCTTTACGAACGCTATCACCCTCTTTCACCAAGAGCTTGCTGTTATGGGCGTAGGCTGTGAGATAAGTGTTGTCATGTTTGACGATGATGAGATTACCGTAGCCGCGCAAACTATTACCTGCATAAACTACTTTGCCATCAGCTGCTGCCAAGACTGGCTCGCCAACTTTACCTGCAATATCAATACCTTTATTAGTTTCATTAAATTCGCCAGTCACTTTACCTTTTGCAGGCCATGACAAACGAATACCCGGTTCTGCAACTAACTCAGACTTAGTCGTCTCTGCTGGCGTAGGCGCATCCGCTTTATCGGTCACGGAACTTGAAGGTTTTTTATCTACTGGTTTTGCCGCGATGGCTTTAGCATTTGCCGGCGGCTTAATCAAAACTAAATCACCGACTTCAATGACATCGGGATTAAAGCTAGAGTTCTCGGCTTTATTCCACTGAGCCACATCACGTGGGGCCTGCCCATGATCTAGAGCAATCCGCGCCAAGGTATCACCTCTTTTCACTCGGTAGTAGCCTGGAGGTGCTGGCTCATATGAACTAGATCCACTGGTACGGTCAATGACGCCGGCTGGTTTTGTGCGAGGTGTTGAACAGCCCGCCACCAACAATATGGAAGCAGACAAAACCAAAAAGAAAATTGCTTTAAATAAGGCGCTCATAGAATCAGATTTCTTCATCAATCTCATACTACCCCTGATTGTAAGGGGACAAAAAAGACCCCGTCTAAAACAGTTCTTTGATAACGCTGAGAGCTCATTCTTTCTACCATCACTAGTTGCTGCTCTTTTTCGTTCTTGGCTACTGGGGCAACTAACCGTCCACCAATTGCCAACTGATCAAGCAAAGCGTCTGGTATGCCTAAGCCAGCCGCAGCTAAGATAATTCCATCAAAAGGTGCTGCTTGTGGCAAGCCCAAAATACCATCGCCATAAATCAGACGTAGGTTATTAATCCGAAATGGGCGCAACTTCGCTCTTGCTAAATCGTGCAGCGGACGAATACGTTCAATAGAGTACACCTCATCAGCCAAGAGGCTGAGTACAGCTGCTTGATAGCCGCAACCGGTACCAATCTCTAGCACTTTACCCAAAGGGTGGCGAGGTTTATGCATGAGCTCAATCATGCGTGCCACTACAGAGGGCTTAGATATCGTTTGTTCATGTCCAATAGGCAAAGCCGTATCTTCATATGCTTGCGCATGCAAACCAGGATCCATAAATGCATGGCGCGGAACGGTGGCGATTGCTTCTAATGTTTTGCCATGCTTTACTCCACTGGCATGCACTTTTGCTGCAAGCGCCTGGCGATAGGCTGCAAATCGTTCAACAGGCTGCTTCAACCGCGATCCCAACCATTTGCGCGCATCGCCGCTAAACGAGCGTGATGAGTTAAATCCAATTGCATTGGAGTAATCGAGATACATCCTTCATTGATTGCATGAAAGTCCGTACCTTCTGAACTGTCTTTTACATGTCCTGCAGCACCAATCCAATATATCTTGTCACCACGAGGGCTGTCTTGAACGACTACGGGCTGTGAATGATGGCGGTTTCCCAAACGAGTAACACGCCAGCGATACAAATCTTCATATGGGCGATTTGGAATATTGACATTGAGTAAAGATGCCATGCCATCAGTATGATTTTTGCTCAAGTTGGATACCAGCATTTGCGCCACGATATCATGCGCCGCTTTAGCGGCATCATCAATGCGATTCCAGCCACGATCAATTTGAGAAAAAGCAATACCTGGAACGCCAAACATGACCCCCTCAATTGCAGCAGCCACTGTTCCTGAGTACAGCACATCCTCACCCATGTTCTCACCCTGATTAATTCCAGAGATGACGAGGTCAGGCTTTTCATCCAAGAAGCCAGTCATGGCAACGTGCACGCAATCGGTCGGCGTGCCATTGATGAAAAAGAATCCATCTCGCTCTCCGCCTGCAACCCGATGAATCGAGAGCGGTCTAGAGAGTGTTAAAGAGTTTGATGCGCCGCTATGATTTTGCTCTGGCGCAATCACCGTAATACGACCCAAGGGACGTACGGCATTTACCAAGGCCAGCAAACCAGGGGCCAAATAGCCATCGTCATTGGATACCAAAATATGAGGTTGCTTTGACATCTCTATACCAATCCAGGCTTATGCTTACCACGCGCTCTCATGGCCGCGTATATCACCGGCAACACTAAGAGAGTAAGAACGGTTGTAGTTACCATGCCACCCACAATCACCAAGGCGAGTGGGCGCTGTGCTTCTGAGCCAATCGAGTGTGACAGCGCAGCGGGCAATAAACCCAAGCCTGCCAACATCGCAGTCATCAATACGGGACGAACCCGCAATGCTGCACCATCCACCATGGCATCCTTCATAGCGCCATGCTCTTCGGCAACCGTCTTATTAATATATGAAATCAGAATTACACCGTCCTGAATCGCAATCCCAAACAAGGACAGGAATCCAAACAAGGCAGAAATACTTAAAGTCTCGCCACCAAGGTGCAAGGCAATAATGCCCCCAATCGCAGCAAAAGGAACATTAATCAACACAATCACTGCGTCACGGAAGTTTCCTAGGGCAGTTACTAGCAATAAGAAAATCGCCACAAGTGTCAGCGGAATGATGACCATCAGCTTTTGCTGAGCAGCCTTCATCTGATTGAACTGACCATCCCAAGCAATCGTGTAGTTGGTTGGTAAGGCAACATTCTTTTGCACTAGATATTTGGCATCCTCAACCGCGCTTCCAAGATCTCGACCGCGCACACTAAAGATTACAGCGATATAGCGCTTACCCGCTTCACGATAGATAAAGAATGGGCCATCAGTCAGTTGCACTTTGGCAACCATACTCAAGGGTACCTTTTGCCCATTGGGGGCATCAATTAAGAGGCCAGCCACATCTGGAATATCGTTACGACTAGCTTCGTTTAAGCGCACTGCTATACCGAAAGTCTTTTCATCTTCCAGGAAGTTAGAAACTGGCGCGCCACCTATTGAATTGGCAACAACTGTTTGTATATCGTTCACGTTGATGCCATAACGTGCCGCTTGCTCTCGATCAATCTGAATATTTAAAGTCGGTTGTCCCAGCTCTTTAAGAATGTTTTCATCTTCAATGCCGCGAACTTTTTTGAGCTGCTCCACAACTTCATGGGCTTTTTGTGCGAGCACTTCTAGATCTGAACCAAAAATCTTGACGGAGTTCTCACCCTTCACCCCAGACAAAGCTTCATTGACGTTATCTTGAATATATTGAGAGAAGCTATATTTAACGCCCGGAATCTTATCGAGCTCAGCCTGCAAATGCTTAATCAAATCATGCTTGGTGGTGCCCTTTGGCATTTTGTCGGGCGCTTTGAGATACAGGCCGTACTCTTGATTAAATACTCCGGTAGAGTCGGTGCCGTCGTCCGGACGGCCAATTTGCACAGCCACACGCTCAAGCTCGGGCTGCTTTAAGAAAGTCTCGCGTAATTGATTGGCAACTTTAACAGAGTAGTTCAAATCTACTGTATTTGGTAACACCACCCGCAACCAAATATTGTTTTCTTCCAGAGTTGGCAAGAATGCAGTTCCCAAGCGAATTGCGCTGAGCAAGGTAACACCCAAAATAAATAAAGAAATTGCGATCACATGACGTGGATGGTCCATCCATTTACGCAACAAAGGACGGTAATGCTGCAACATCCAGGTAATAAATTTCGGTGGCGCATGATGAAAGTTCTGACCAAAGACATAGGACATCGAGGCAGGCAAGAAGGTTAAGCTCAGCACGATGGAAGCAACCAGCGCAAAACCCATGGTAAATGCCATTGGTTTAAAGATGATGCCTTCAACACCGCCCATCAAGAATAGTGGTGAGTACGCCACGATGATGATGCTCGTTGAATAAATCATGGCACGCTGTACTTCGCTCGTTGCCAAGATGATGCTTTGATTAACGCGCTTGCCACCCTCTTCCATGTGACGCATGACGTTTTCAGTAATGATGACAGCGGCGTCCACGATGACACCAAAGTCAATTGCGCCCAGGGATATCAAGTTTGCTGGCACATTAAAGAGATACATCATGATGAATGAAAAGCAAAGTGCTAGCGGTATTACCGCCGCTACCACGGCTGCCGCACGCAAATTACCCAAGAACACATAAAGCAAGACCAAAACCATGGTGATACCAAAAAACATGGTGTGCTTTACTGTGCCAACCGTAATGTCGAGCAATACCTGACGATCGTAGAAAGGTTTTACCTGAATACCGGGCGGCAAGATGTGATCGTTAATGTTGTCAATTTTTTCACGGACACGAGCCAATACTTCGGAAGCATTCTCGCCACGACGCAAATACACAATACCTTCAACTGAGTCAGGATTGCTATCAAACTGGAACATGCCTAAGCGAGGTGCATTCCCAATAACTACGGTCGCTACATCGCCAATGCGAACTGGCACACCCTTATTGACCGCAATCACAACCTGCTTAATATCATCGATGTTGCGCAAAAGGCCAACGCCACGCACGACAAACTGTTGCTCACCGCTTGGTAATACACCGCCTCCGGTGTTGTCATTCGCCTTTGATAAAGCATCAATTAACTGGGGAACAGTCACCCCTTTGGATTGCAAACTCTCTGGACTCACAATCACTTGGTATTGACGCACCTTGCCACCAAATGAAGATACATCAGCAATACCTGGTGTTTGCTTAAGCTCTTTATAGATCTCGTAGTTTTGTAAAGTCTTTAAGCGTGTTGGTGATGCATAGTCGGAGGCTACTTGATAACGCAAGATCTCACCTGTTGCATCAGAATCTGGGCTCACACTGGAACTTACTCCAGGTGGAAATGCCACATTACCTAAGTTGGTAATGAAAATTTGGCGAACCTTAAAGGGGTCGGCATTGTCATTAAATTTGAGCGTAACCACCGACAGACCAAAGAGGGATACCGAACGAAATGCTTTTACACCTGGAATACCAGCTAAAGCGTTCTCTACAGGAATGGTGACTTGTTGCTCTACTTCAGTCGTACTTCTACCAGGCCATTGAGAAATTGCCTGAATTGTTAATGGTGCCACACCAGGGTATGGCTGAATCGGAAGTTGCTTAAGGCTAAAAGCACCCAGAATTAACAACACTGCAGCCGCGAACAAAATCACGACGCGCTTGTCTAAAACTCCCCGAATGAAGGAGGTAACAAAACTCAATTATTCCTCCTGCTTGGCAAAACGGTCATTCAACAAAACCGCGCCATCCGTCAGAACTTTCATGCCGGGCTCAATACCCTCAGTAATCGCAAAACGTTTGCCATCAAGGTCATAGCCCTTAACAACAAATCTTCTATACGAATCTTTTCCAGTCTTGATAATCGCGTAACGCATCTCGCGTACCCGAACAATTGCTGACTGAGGCACCACCACTGCTTCTGCTTCAGCAGTCTTCAGACGCGCACTGACATACATATCTGGACGCAGTAAACCATCTGGATTCTCCACATCACAACGAATAAGCAAGGCATGAGTCTCGGGATCAATGGTTGGCGCTATGTAATTGGCAGTAGCTACGAACTCTTTATCAGGGTAAGACTCAGAGCGCAGAATCATGGTCTGACCTTTCTGAATCTTACGAATATCTTGCTCGAAAATATTGCCTAAGAACCAAAGCTCTTTAGGATTTGCCAAAGTAACTAAAACATCACCAGCATTTACAACGGCTCCAGGCTCAACCGCACGCTTAACAACAACACCTTCTAGAGGTGAATGCATGATGAGATTGCTTTGGGTTTTTCCACTTCTATCTAAAGCTCTAATATCACCATCACTAGCACCCAAATTGCGCATACGATTAGCAGCAGCTTGTTGAGTAATCTGTGCATCACCAAGCAGATCTGTCATAGTTTGATTGTGCTGCAGTACTCTAGCAGTTTTAGATGAGAGCAAATACTCTTGTTGTGCAGAAATAAATTCTGGACTATAGAGCTCAATCACTGGAGAGCCCACTTCCACAGCAGCCCCATCAAATGCATAAATACGCTCCACTCTCCCTGGCGCTCTAGCAGAAAGCACTTTGGATTTTTCGGCATTAAATGCTAAACGTCCTGGAACTTTCAACTCAACAGGGACGGTCACTAAAGTGGCATCTTGGAACACATAAATATTTGGATTCAGTTCAATGCCAGGCAGCTTGAGCTCCATAGCGCCATTGCTTTCTACTTTTAATACTTTGTCACTCTTTTCTAATTTGACCGGACGGTTCACATTCACAAACAAGCCAATCACAATACCTAACATCAAAATAGAAACGCAAATAATCACCAAGCGCAAACGAGCACGAGTCTCTGGGGGAAGAGACCAGTAAGAACGATGGATCTCGTTGGTATTAGCAGCGACTCGTGCTGCAAGCTTAGCTTGCAACTTTTTCACTTCTGCAATTGCTTGCTTATAGAGATGAATGAGTTTGTCTTTCAAAACCACTCCTTAAAAAGGTTCTTTTCCAGCAGTCACCATCAACGTGGCTTGTGCTTGTAGGAGGTTTGCTTCGGCTAATGCCAATTGCACCTCCAAGTTACGCAACTGTGTTTGGGCTGTCAACAAATCATTAAAGCCCTGCCCATTATTGGAATACTGAATCAAGCCCACCTTATAAGCTGCATCGGCTTGCGGCACTTGGCGGTCTTTTAAGAAAGTAGTTGCCATTTTTGCTTGCTGATACGCCGCATAGGCTGAGTTCACCGCCAAGATCACCTGCTGGCGATTAGAGATGTCACTTGCTTCAGCTGAAGCTTGACTGCGCATCGCCTGCTCAACACCATATTTTTCTTTAGTAAAGAAATACAGTGGAATGATGAGGTCCAATTCAAACTGATAGAACAAGGCGCCATTATTCGCCGTAAATGGGCCTCTTGGCGTATAAGAAGAACCAATCACCTGAAAGTCTGGCAGGTAAGCTTTCTTGGCTAGGCTTACGCCTTTACGGGCAGCATCGAGTTGCAAGGCAGAGCTTTTCAGACTGGGATGACTTGTTTCTGCATAATCTTCGAGCTCAACCAATGTAGGAACAGGCGCCAAGCGACGTCCATCACCTTTGAGTATGAGTTTTTCTCTCGAGTGGCGACCAATCAATGTATTGATGTTCTTAATGCCGACCTCAAGTTGGCGCTCCAAATTAAATTGGTCTGCCTGTGCAGCACTTTGAGCTACTTGTGCATTCAGATATTCAACATAAGCTGCTGCGTTATTAGAATATCTTGCCTTGGCCACGTTCTTAATCATCTCTAAACGCATGACCGTTTCTTTAAGAACCTGCAATTGCTTTTGGGTCGCTAAGGTGTTGTAGTACAAGGTCGAGAGTTGCGCACCCAATTGCAAATAAGTCGATTCAGACTGCGCCAACAAAGATTCGGCGTTGGTGTCAGCTATCTCTGCAGCCAAGCTCTTCTTACCCGGAAATTGAAGTGGTTGCGCTACCGAAATTGAGTTATTGCTACTAATACCATTTGGGTATTGCGGGGAAGGTGCATTTGCACCACCCAAAGCAAATGGTGAATTGACTGGCATACCTGACCACACCAAGCCCACTTGTGGGTTTGCCGGAGCAGCAATTTGGGGCACAGTTGCCTTAGCGGATAAATAAGACTCACGCAAAGCGGCCAACTGCGGGTTGTTGAGTTTGAGCTCATTCCAAAGTTGGCGTAAATCCATCTCTACTGGGCCCGATGGCGCGCTCTTGACATAACTCTTTGGTGTGTTTGCCTTGGTAACAGGTGCAAATAATTCAGAGGCTTTAGATTTATCTTGAGCACTCAGCTGGGAACTTGGCTGCGAACTAAGCTGCGACCCAATTGAAGGAGGCGCGGATAAATCAGTGGATACTTCGTTGCTTGTTACTACAGTCACACTAGCACCCATCTTATCGATGGACCCTACTGCGCCCAATGAGTTTGCAATGGGGCTTGCATTGGGAGTTGTCGACGATGACACCGTACCCGCTTGCACTGGAATAGGCGTCTCGCCATCACTTTGGGTAACTAAATTACTGCTTGCTTGAGCAAACGCAGTTGAATACAAAAAAGATGGGGAGGCTAGTGCAATTGCACTGATAAACAAGGCAACACCGTGTGGCGAAATTTGACGAATTGTGCGTGTGCCGAAACTCAACAAAAGCGGCTGCCTCTTAATTCAATAAAGCTGTTTTTATAGCCCCTAACGCGGTTTTACCCAAATTGGGTGCCCGTTTAGGGGGTTTTATCGATTATAGGGTAGAAAACGCAAATGTCGAATTATTGACAATTTCTATCCTATTGATTCTAAAGGCAATAATGAAACAGAAAGGCTCATAACTGCCCCCAAAGCCTTAGAACTCGGCATGAACCCTAAAGGAGAGCACATTTACTGGACCACGCGCAGCGTTATAGGCTGGGTTAATGATGTGCTGATAGTTCAAACCAAGGAGTACGTTTTGCACTAATAAAGCGTTGTAGTACAGCTCACTCACTTGTTCTGGCTTATAGCTAATTGTTTGCGCAGGACCAGCATAAGGATATGGCGTATCACCCACAAAGTTAGAGATACCGCCTGCTTGTAAATATCCTCGACGATTTGCCAAAAGACCATTGAGCATCGCTGACACACCAATCGTGTCTTTTGCTCTACCCCAGCGCTCACCATTAATACCCATACCCACAGACAGCGATTGATCTGCTTCAGCAAATGCCATCGTCTCTGTATGGCCATCTGATGTAAACGCTCTCATATACACGCCCATGTCTTTTGTTAATGCTTGTTCAGCATTCACACCAATACCCGTTTTGTATTGGTAGTTGTTGCGTACATTATTGATTGCTTGAGTACCTTGAGCGTTATTCGCAATTAGGTAATTTGTCGCATCGGCATAGCGCGCCATGATCATGCGATTGCGATAACCCAGCACACTCACCTTGCCTGGCAAATCACCGATGTTATGCTGGCGCTCTACTTCAAGCTGATCACCATAGGCATTAAAGATCTGCCAATTTAATTCCCTACCATTGGGTAGCTTGGGAGTAATCATTCGCGAAGCTCTAAAGACCCAGTTATCACGGTACCACTCGCCCGCCAAGCCCCAGCTGTAGCCACGCGCATCGGCAGCGTAGTCATAGGCCAAGTAGGTCATGTTGCCCCAGTTCATAAACTGCACACGAGGGTCTTTAGCGTAACGACTATCGTCAAAAATATCTAAAGTAGAAAACTGACCTGCAGTAATCACAAAACGATTGCTGCTGACAATTTGGCTGATCTGGTTTGCGTCATTAGCCAACTCAACTTTGCTACCTTCTTGATTGATTGTTTGGCGCAAGAAAGCGCGTGCAGAATAAAAGTGCGCTTGAGCACCTTGCGCGCGAGTAGCTTCACCGTTGGTAAATCCACCAAAGCCAGTCAAGCCAGAAAATGGCACACCAGATACAACCTCTGGATTGAGATAGATATCAGTGTTCTCAGCAAGACGCGCACCTAAAAACAAAGTACCTGACCAGGTGTAGCTCATCGACTTATTAGGCGACAAACTGTTTTGTCCTTGGTATGGTGAATTAAATGCGTTGTAGCGTTGATTGATGTAGGTGGTTTGCCCATGCACGTTTACTGGCAAACCAAAAATATCACCCTCGGTTGGCAGCCAAGATAAGTCATCAGCAAAGCTGGCAATCTGGTCAGCACCTGACCCTGCCCTTTGCGCATACGCAAAAGCAGTCACAAAACTTAGCAGGAGAATGAGCAAAATGTTGCGGATCATTCACAGTTTTCAGATTGCGTTGCCTAGTAACGAACACATGATCGTAGGGCAACAGATTGACAGAAATTCAAGCAGCTCATCGTCAAGAACATCAGGAATTGAAGCCTAAGGATGGCGCAGCCCAAATTATCCCCAAAAAGAGGTAATTTACCTAGCGTTTATGTCGATAGAGTGACAAAGGGACGACAAACGGGGATATGCAAGCTATGCAGGTTAGCTAGCCTGCATATTTAGTTGGCTTAGTTAGCCTGCTTAGCTGACCAGCGATAGATAACCTCAAGGGTTTGACCATTGTTGATCGGCTTGGCGCTAGATAAAACCATGCCGCCCTCAACTTCACGCCAATCAATATTCTTATCTACTAACTGGGCTAATTTGTTCGCATCATCCAAGACCTTGGAGCTCTCTGCCTTGGCGTTGATATCTTTGCCATTTTTATCAAAGAACACCTCGCGATCAGAAGCAACGAGATTTTGTGCGTCAGTCATGCCGCTTTTCTTTTGCTCGCTCGCATGCTCTAAATTAATGGAGATGATGCTAGCTGAGAGTGCGCTAGTAAACGCTTTTTTATCGGCAAAACTTTTAATCTGCATTTTGGCCGCTTTCTCACTACGCTTTTGCGCATCACTGACTGCGCCAGTAGCCGTTCCCCAAATTGGCATATACACAATAGACTCAACACTAGTAACTTTGCCATCTAACGTATACATAACCTGAACACCATCACGATCAAAATTGGATACTGCAATGCTTTGTGCACTCACACCCAAATTCGCAGTTGGATTAGAACTACACGCCAACAAAATAGATTGAGTAGCAAATAGCAAAGCGATGGTGGTTTTTTTCATAAGTTCTTTAGAATAAATATCAATTAGTAGCTATTAATTAATTGTGGGTAAAGCTAATTTGCGTTAATGGTGCATTAACGACGGTCCATTAAAGCTCTAGCAAGCGTGCCAGCATCAACGTACTCAAGCTCACCACCCACCGGAATACCGCGGGCGATACGCGTCACTTTGATGCCTTTGGTTTTAAGTACTTCACCAATGTAATGAGCAGTAGCTTCACCCTCACTCGTAAAGTTTGTCGCTAGCACTACTTCCCGAATCGGCACACCCGTATCTGGGTTTTCAATACGAGCTAGCAAGCGGTCAAAATGAATTTCGTTGGGACCCATACCATCGAGCGGTGAAATGCGACCCATAAGTACAAAGTAATTGCCTTTGAAACTCAGAGTTTGCTCAATCATCACTTGATCAGCAGGCGTCTCCACAATACACAGCAACGATGGATCACGGCGACCATCAGAACAGGTGGTGCATATCTGCGTTTCAGAAAACGTATTGCAACGAGTGCAATGACCTACGGTTTCTACGGCCTCACCAAGTGACTGCGCCAATACAGCAGCGCCATTGCGGTCATGTTGCAATAAATAGAAAGCCATGCGCTGAGCAGACTTGGGGCCTACTCCAGGCAATACCCGTAATGCCTCAATCAAACGACCAAGAGCATCGGTTGGAGCTTCGTGACGCGCCATGAACTTGAGTTATTTAGCTACTTAGTAAGTAACTTAGTTAGAAAGGCAACTTAAAGCCAGGAGGCATTGGCATGCCTGCAGTTGCGCCTGACATTAACTGTGCGCTAGCCGCTTCCACTTGCTTAAATGCTTCAGTGTATGCAGTCACAATGAGGTCTTCAAGCATTTCACGATCATCCATGGCACCTGGATCAATCTGTACACGCTTGAGCTCATACTTGCCAGAGACAGTCACTTTAACCAAACCACCTGCAGCTTGACCAGTCACTTCGAGTGCGGCTAACTCTGCTTGCGCGGTTTTCATCTTCTCTTGCATCTGCTGAGCTTGTTTCATCAAGCCAGCAAGTCCACCTTTCATCATGACTTCTTTTCCTTAGTGCTATGAATATGTTGAATATCTATTGAGTTAAAGAGCTTGCACTACAGTGGCTTCATAGCGGCTTTACTGAGCCACCAACCACTTTGGCACCAAACTCTTTTTCTAACTGCTGAATAAATGGATCGGCAGCAATCATTTGTTCTGCATTTAATCTTTTCTCTTGGTGTATCTGCGCATCTACCTTCGCTACGGTCTTGCCCTCTACTTCACCTTTTTCAATGACGACTTTGACAGTCTTGCCAAAGTGAGCAGTCAGTGCATCAGCCAAACGCGCAATTGATGAATCCGAAGCTAGTTGTGGCATCGGCGTGACAACGACTGCCTTAATGCCATTAGGTGAATCATTCCAATCTTGCAACTCCGTCTGAAATGCTAACTGTTGCACTAAACCGCGCACAGGCAGTTGGCGCATTAAGCCATGCCAATCAGGACGATCTACTGGGCCAGTGTTTGCAGGAGTAGTTTGTGTAGCTGGTGCTGGAGCAGCGACAGGCGCTTGAGCAGAAGCCTTGGGTGCTGAAGGTGCGGGCGCTGCAGGAGCGGAACGGTTTGCTGGTGCTGCCGGCGATGTTGATACTGGACGCGCTGTGTTTACTGGTGGCGCTGATGGTGCAGATCCACTTACGCTTCCTGCACTACTGCCTGGACGAAACGCCAACATGCGCAACAAAGTCATGGCAAAGCCAGTTTGCTCATCCGGCGCGAGTGATAAATCTGGGCGACTAGTAATGGTAATTTGATAAAAGAGCTGCGCCTCTTCTTTAGTCAGTTGTCCTGCTAAGCGACGAATCTCTGGTGCTTCTGGCCAATCGTCTAATACAGACTCAGGCACGACTTGTGCTGCTGCAATCTTTTGCAACAAACTCGATAAATCTTGCAATGCCAATGAAAAAGACATACTGCGCTCACCCATTTCATTAGCAACCGCTAAAAGGGTTGCGCCATCTTTAGCAATTAAGCAATCCAAAATCCGAATGAGATAAGCATCATCTAGTGTGCCAAGCATCCCGCGCACAGATTCTTCGGTAACTTTGCCAGCGGCATAGGCAATGGCTTGATCTGTAAGTGAGAGGGCATCACGCATCGAACCTTGGGCTGCTTTTGCCAACACACGCAAGGCATTGACTTCGTAATCGACTTTCTCTGCAGCAAGTACTTTTTCTAAATGCTCAACGATGAGCGGTACTGGCATTTGCTTGAGGTTGAACTGCAAGCAGCGAGACAAAATGGTGACTGGTATTTTTTGCGGATCAGTAGTCGCCAGAATAAATTTGACGTGCTCTGGCGGCTCTTCTAAGGTCTTGAGCATGGCATTAAAGGCATGATTGGTGAGCATATGCACCTCGTCAATCATGTACACCTTATAGCGACCACTGCTTGGCGCGTATGCCGCCTTCTCTAATAAAGAAGCAATATCGTCCACACCACGATTACTAGCCGCATCCATCTCGATATAGTCAACAAAACGACCGGCATCAATTTCCATGCAAGCTGGACATTTTCCGCAAGGCTCTGAAGTCATCTTTCCAGAACCATCAGCACCAGTGCAATTGAGTGCTTTTGCCATGATTCGAGAAATCGTGGTCTTGCCTACTCCACGGGTACCCGTAAATAACCAAGCATGATGCAAACGACCTTGATCCAATGCATGGGTTAAAGCTTTAACCACATGGTCTTGACCAATGAGTTCAGAGAATGTTTTGGGGCGCCACGAACGGGCTAATGCCAGTGCTGTCATGCCTTCCATTCTAACAAGCTAAAATGGGAATTGGATGGGCCTCCCCGCATGGTGGGTTGGATAACCTGGTCAGGTCGGGAACGAAGCAGCCAAACCCAATTTCTGCCAGTGCCGGGGGCTTGGCTCATCCACCCTTCCCCAGTGCAAATTCAGCTTATTTTTTTGGCACTAACAAGAGGCGCATCAATGCATCGCGCGCCTCTGGCACTTTAAGTTGATCCGCAATATTTAATAGCTCGGTTGCCTTGGCGATGTTTTGCTTAAATTCCATGAC
Organism: Polynucleobacter tropicus; assembly: GCF_013307225.1. Taxonomy (NCBI): domain Bacteria; kingdom Pseudomonadati; phylum Pseudomonadota; class Betaproteobacteria; order Burkholderiales; family Burkholderiaceae; genus Polynucleobacter; species Polynucleobacter tropicus. The sequence continues at coordinate 1,290,479 of NZ_CP028942.1, forward strand.
TAAGCCATAGTTATATATAGCAACGCCATTTTTACGCTTGACCTCTAAATCGAGCTCGTAAAAGAGTCGATCTAATTGACGCTCTTGTAATTGATTGCTCCAAGCCATTTCACAGCATTTACGAAAGGTGCGCTCATAGCCCGCACTCTCAATCGTGAAAAAGAGATCAAATGCCTGTGGGTATAGCCCCAGATTTTGACAACGCAATCCTTCTGCAAAGTCGGGGTTATTAAAGTAAGACAGATCAGTCATGGCAGGGGTTCAAAGCAATCAAAGGACGAGATGGCAATACTAACCCGAATCTAGGGAAATGTAGCTTTGCCAGCCTTACCGCCCCCCTCACAGCCCCTCGCAGCCAATTACTTCCAAAAACACTCCATCCGCCGATCTATTCCGGCGGCATAGTCGTGATACACCCAGCGATTGCATATGCCTTGGTCAACTAATACAAATAGCGCCAAACCTAATATGGCAAATGCAATCAACCACTTGAGAGTTCGATTGGGCGTTTGATTCGAGGACTTTGACATGATTTATCTAGCCCGTCTTTTTGTTGCAAATTGACGCATGTGTAATTCTTCTAGCGCGGCTGCTAAAAAGAGCTCTTCCTCTTTCGCCTTTTGGGCTTTTTCATCTAAAACTGCTTTACCTGTTTTGACTTGCCCCTCTCCCAATAAATCATCCAAGGTCTTTTTGACCCTGAGTGGTTTTATTGATCGTAATGGTTGAAGGCTTTCGGGCATGCGGCTATTTTATTTTTAAATTGCGGCTAGAAGCTAGAGGCACTGCGATCTAAAGTATCTTTAAAAAGCTCAAAATCCCCCAAATGAACCAAAAGATGACTAAAACCATGACGGTTCTTACGTCTAACTGAATCTTAAAGAGACGTAATGTTTTATGAGTGCACTCAACAGATACTTGCAAAACGAACCCTCCTATATATAGAAAGGTTCAGCGTAGTCAAATCAGAAGGGAATCAAAAGAGATTAAAGATGAAATAGCTGTAGGAAAGGGATTAAATAGCCCTCGCAAAAATCCGGCACTCCCAAGGCTCGGCAAATAACTCGAACAGCAACAACATGGCAATATCCTTAAATCGCTTGGCAACTACTGGAATACAAGAGCACTTAAGAATCCCTGCTTCACCAATAGCTCATTCGCTTTATTGATTGCTAGGTCAAGCTGAGTTTCTTTGGTTGTAGCCCTAATCCACTTGTTATCCACCTTATAGCGACATTGCCACACGGCACTATGTTCACGTTGGTACAGGGTTAGGTTACGGTGTATGAGTTGATGTGTACTTTCTTTTTTAATTGCCATACACATACTGTAGCTTCTGAGCACCAGCTAGAGCAACCTAATTGGATGAATTACTAAGGTCAATTTGGCCAAAAGAATGAGTGGCTAAGTTATGGCGAATAGTGGAAGAGTTTGGGGAATTATTGAGGCTAATTACCTTGCATGTGGGCACAGCAGTCATCTAGCCAACCCTTTACTCTTGCCCTTAAATATGCCGACCCGGAAGCCATTTTAAATTCGGCCCGAGAATTACACCTCTTAGCGAGCTCCATGCATTTTTCTTTTGTCCACAATCTTTGCCCTACAGTTTTACGGCCATCGGGCTCCATATGAGCCGTGCATTCCTCAATCCACCCATTCTTAGAAGCTATTGAATAACCGCTTCTTTTTGCTTGCTGCCATTCAGTCTTTGTTTTGTATTGCCGAGCATCTTCAATACAAGTGCTTAGTGTCCAGTAATTCTTTTTATGGAGCTGTCTATCCATATGGCTTGAGCATTCCTCAAGCCATTTCTTTTTAAAAGCTGCTTGATAACTACCGGCACTACCCGTCTGCCATTCTTTAATGGTTGAGTACTTTTTTGCCTCTGAAATACACGTTTCTTTTGTCCACTTAAGCTTATTTTTAACCTTAAGCATCTCTGCTTTTGTTAAAGCTCTTTTAATTAAGTCGATAGAAAGGCTATTCTTTTTTGCAATCGATTTAAGCTCTTTAATTACCTTCTCACAGATTTCCTCTTTTGACTTAATTTCCCACTGTTTTATCTCTAAATAATTAATACCATGATCTTTAGCCCATGTCTTTTTAAATAAATCTCGAGCCTGAATTCCTCGAGCGTCGGAATCATTTCTGCCCCAACCTATTAAATGTTGTTCCCCATGAAATTCAATCACTAAGTTGTAATCAGGCAAATAGAAATCAAATGGTCTGCGTGAGATCTCTGCACCATCTTTAAAGCGATATTCCATTTCGTAACATACGTCATGTGAAAGCAAAGCCTCTAAAACAGATGCCGGACCAAACCACATACCGCTTGGCTCCATATGCTCACAGCACTGAACTAACCACTTTTCCTTATTTGCCTTAGAAAAGGATGCTCGATGCTCCAACCTCCACTGAACCTTTGTCTTATATTTCTCCGCCTGCTCCTGGCAACGCTCTAGCGTCCAATAACCATCAGGCATTCGATCTGATGACATATGAACGGCACATTCTTCAAGCCATTTATTTTTAGCTGCCCAACGATAGCTTAATGGCGAACCTCTTTGCCACTCTGTTCGGGTGACATATTGGATAGCCTCGGCTTTACAATGCTCAAGGTTATTCCAATAGCCATTAGGTAGCTTGGATCTTTTCTGCATGATTATTTAATGTATACCAAGCTAGTGAACCCATAACCGTTACTTAAAGTAACGCTCAAAAAAATACCGGCCCGAAGTTTGGTATTTTCATTTTTAGTAGGCCCGCCGGGATATAAAGCCTGCCTCTAGGCACCTAGATTGTGATTAGGCTCAACAGATAAGTCAAAGGAATCCTGAGTCCATTGCTCAAAATACTTTAACCTCACCCTATCATCTAATCCTAGTACATCTCGCACGAATAGCTCAGTGTTACCCGCCCCCACCAAAACAGTGGGTCCTAAATATTGATCATCTGCAAATTCACGGAGAATTGACTCCTCGCGTTTAGCTGCCTCTTCCCCACGTTCAAAATACCAAGTTTGAAGCGTCCTAATTCTTTCCATATCAACCCTAGGAAAGCGCTGATGAACTGTTAGATTGGTAATCCCAATTTTATATAACGTTTCGTTATTGTCCGTTAACACAGCCAGGTAATACAGCGTGCCGGGCTTAGTCTGATCAAAACCAGATACAGCGCAACCTGGACAGCCCGTCTCTTTAATGTGATTCATTGGCATTTGCCAAAATGACCCATGCTCCTTACAAATCAACTCAACCTTGTCATGATTGGTTATGTATTGCGCTCTTGAATAGTCATACTTGTCGCCATGCCGTAATTTAGATTTTTCAATAAACTCTTCTGTTGTTAGTCTTAATGCATCAAATACACATTGTTTACAGCCATTTTTGCGCCCCCGAACATGACTTAGTGGCAATTGCCAAAATGATCCATGTTGTCTACAAATGATCTCGACTTTTTCTTTACCATTTATATAAAGAGTCTTTGTGTAGTCATACTTGTCACCATGTGCCGCTCTAGCAAGCTGCAAAAACTCTTCTGTCGTAAATCTTTGCTTTTCAATATTGCATACAGGGCAACCATTACCGCCCAAGACGCTTGCTAATCCAACCTCCCACTCATGCCCTTTTTTACATCTGAAGGTGGACTTATTTTTAGTGCCTTGATACGAGCTAATCATTTGAATACCTCTTGGTTTGAGGCGCTCATTGATAACCGCGTCATCTAATTTGGCATTCTTAGCACAATGCGGACAACCTGAATGGTGATTAAGAACTGTATTAATTTCAGCTCTCCACTCATGACCAAAATCACAAGCAAACGTGACTTTATTTCGTAAGCCCAGTTGATCACCCAGCAGTCGAATACCTCGGCCCTCTAGTCGCTTCTCAATATCTGACTTAGTTAGTTTTACATTTCCAGCGCAATGAGGACATCCAAAACCAGAATTAATAATGTATCTAGGCTGAGCAGACCACTCATGGCCTTTAGAACATCTGAACAATGTATGAGTGTTCGCGTTTATATATTCACCCACGAGCGCAAACCCACGTTCATTCAAACGTGCATTCACTACATCCAATTTCAGCTTCGGTGGCATCTATATAAAAACTAATTAGTTATGGATTTAATATTAGCTTTGTCTTAATCAAAACACAAAACCCCCACCACTTCTGATGAGGGTTTGCTTTTCTGGTGGGCCCACCAGGACTTGAACCTGGGACCAAAGGATTATGAGTCCTCTGCTCTAACCAACTCAACAATTAGGGGTGACAAACAAGAATAAGCATGAGCTTCGACTTCCTGCAACTTACTTTTTCGATAAAAAACCCACCTTTTGGTGGGTTTGAGCTTCAAACCACCCCCTAAACGCTTTTCTAGCCAGCAACTTCCAAGTATTGCCCTCTTTTTTCCAGACATAGAAAATATTGAGATTTAATTGACTTCATTTTTATCTCCTGGGATTTGGTCTATCTTTTATATATTTAGTTTTTGCTTTAATTCTGATGATCTATTTGACAGTACCTGGTACGCCAACTTTTACTTTTCCAGTCTTTGTATAACTAACCAAGTTCTCAAAAACCAACTCACTCATGGCTTGGCGTGTTTCATGGGTTGCACTAGCCACATGGGGCAACAGAACAACGTTATCTAGCTCAAGTAATTGATTGGGAATATTGGGCTCATCTTTGTAGACATCCAAACCTGCACCAGCAATGCGCTTTTCTTTTAATGCTTTAGCCAAAGCAAGTTCATCAACCACGGTGCCACGGGCGATATTAATGAGATAGCCCTTTGGTCCCAATACCTCGAATACTTCAGTGGATACTAGATTTGCAGTCTCCTCTCCACCAGCGCTAGCCACCACCAAGAAATCGCACCACTTTGCTAGCTCAATTAATGAAGGCTCATATTGATATGGCACTTCTGAATTTTGTTTGCGATTGTGATACCGAATCTCCATATCAAAACCGCTTGCACGCTTAGCGATGACTTGACCAATTCGGCCTAGACCTAATATGCCAAGCTTCTTACCACTTACTCTAGTGGTCATTGGGTAAGGCCCTTTTAGCCATTGCCCTTCTCTAGCATAGCGATCTGCAGCACTGATTTGTCTAGCTACATCAATAAGTAAGCCAAAGGCAATATCAGCTACACAGTCATTTAATACATTGGGTGTGTAACCCACTTGTATGCCACGACTCTTCGCTGCATCAATAGCTACCTTGTCATAGCCCACCCCAAAGCTAGAAATCACTTTCAAAGATGGAAGCTTTTGGATCAGCGCTTCACTGACGCCCACCGCGGCCCGCGAGACAACAGCCTCATACTCAGCACCATGCTTAGCTAAGAATACTTCTGGATCTTTTTCGCTCCAAAGTGGAAATACATCAAAGCGACTCTTGAGCTGATTTTCTAACCACTCTGGCAAGGTGCTGTTTTGAATAACTTTTAGCTTTGTCATGAATTATTCAATTTGAATATTGGCTTCTTTAATCACCTTGGCGTATCGCACACGATCAGACTCGATGCGCGCTTTAAATGCTGCTGGAGTCATTGCCAACGGTGTAGCGCCCTGCTGAATCAGGGTTTTCTTTACTTCTGGATCATTAATCACAGTTTTTAGATCGGCTGAAATTTGATCAGCAATCGCATTGGATGTTCCGCTTGGTGCCACCATACCAATCCATGAGCTGGTATCAAACCCTGGCAAAGCCGCTTCAGCAATAGTTGGCAACTCTGGCAATGCAGGCGATTTTGTGAGCGAGCTGACCGCCAAGCCTCGCAGCTTGCCTGTCTTTACCGAACCAATCGACTCAAGTACAGTTGCAAAGTACATATCCACATGACCAGCCATCACGTCTGCCGCTGCTGGGCCACCACCTTTGTATGGCACGTGCAATAACTGAATACCGGCAGCTTTTTCAAACATCTCTGCTGCAATGTGTGGCCCACCGCCACTACCAGAACTTGCGTAACTCACTTTTCCTGGTTTTGCCTTGGCAATTGCAATTAATTCTTTTGTGCTATTTGCCGGAAAACTTGGGGTTACCAATAAGACATAAGGCAATTCAGCGATCATGCTGATTGGTGAAAAGGCTTTCTCCCAATCGTATGGCATCTTTTTATACAGCGATGGGTTAATAGATAAAGTGCCGACATTACCAATCAATAATGTGTAACCGTCTGGCTTTGCTCTACTCACATACTCAGAGCCCAGCATGCCAGAGGCGCCTGCCTTATTTTCCACAACGACAGATTGCCCCCATTTCACTGAAAGCTTTTGTGCAATTAAGCGTGCGCCAGCATCTGTTCCACCCCCAGGAGGAAATGGCACCACGATGGTGACCGGTCTATTCGGAAATACCTCGCCAGCACCTTGTGCCCATGACGAAGCATTACTGATGGCGATACAGGCCACCATGAATAGTGGAATAAATTTACGCATATTGTCTCCTCAACCTACTTTTTTATTCATGCATTCGCATTGCAAATGCATTAGTCCAACTTAATGTTGTTTTCTTTAATAACTTTGCCCCAGGCATTTACTTCCTGCTGTAGCCACTTGCCAAATTCAGCCGGGCTCATTGGGTAAGCATCAGCACCCGCAGTCTTTAATGCCTCTTTTACCTCTGGCAATTTCATGGCCTTTAGTATTTCGGCATTGAGTTTGGCTACAACGGCAGGAGGTGTGCCAGCTGGCGCCAACACTCCTTGCCAGCTACCAGTCAAAAATCCAGGAAGTGTTTCAGCAATGGTTGGTGTATTGGCAAACTGCTCTAGACGTTTTGCGCTAGAGACAGCAACCAACTTGATAAGACCGCTTTTGACATGTGGGTAAGTAGCCGTCATGCCATTAAAGGTTAGATCAACCTGCCCTGCGCCCAAGTCAGTAATAGCTTGTGCACCACCTTTATATGGAATATAGGCCCACTCAATGCCAGCCTGCTTGGCAAACACTACCCCAGCCAAATGGTTTGCGCTACCACTGCCAGCAGCTGATGCGAAATTGAGTTTGCCGGGATTTTTCTTGGCATAGACAATCAACTCAGGAACAGTATTAAATGGCATCTTATTGTTTGCCACTAATAAATGTGGCGAGTACGCCACCATCGTGATCGGAGCGAAATCCTTGGTGACATTAAATGGCAAGTTTGGATACAACGTTTGACTAATAGACAAAGTACCCACATCCATCAATACCAATGTGTAGCCATCGGGTGCAGCCCTTGCCACCATTTCAGCGCCTAAGTTACCGCTAGCGCCTGGTTTGTTATCCACAACTACCATTTGACCCATTGCATCGCCAATTTTTTGACCGATTAAACGAGCTAATACATCAGAGGTGCCTCCTGCCGGAAACGGAACAATGATTTTGATGGGCTTATTTGGATAGGAGCTTGCGGCACTTGGATTGCCTTGCGCTAATGCGGTTCCACAAACTATGCAAATAAACAATAAGAAAAGGGATTGCAATTTTTTCATTTACTTTCCATTGATGAGCTTGGGAATGTTGATGCCATTGTCTTTTAACGCCAGCGGCAATAGATCGACTGGGACATCCTGATAACAAACCGGACGCAAGAAACGCCAAATGGCTTCCGTACCTACCGAAGTCGTTCTACTATCAGATGTTGCTGGGAATGGGCCACCGTGCACCATGGCATGGCAAACCTCAACACCAGTTGGATAACCATTAAAGAGAATGCGACCTACTTTGCGCTCTAGGATACTCAGAAGTTTTTTAATGAACACCTTGTCATCATTTGGCTCCATCAATACTGTCGCCGTTAACTGCCCTTCTAAGCTCTTAGTAAGCTCAAGGACTTCATCATCGGTTTTGCATTTAATGATGAGTGAGCTAGAGCCAAATACTTCATCACGTAATGCATGATCTTGTAGGAAGGCTTTGGCATTTGTGACAAAGAGGTTTGCGCGACATTGATTTGGTCCACTAGCTTCTTTAGCTTGAGCAATTTCTTGCACATTGCTGTTCGCCTTCAACCTAGCCACTCCAGACTCATAAGCTTGGTGGATTCCAGGGGTAAGCATGATGCTTGGAGTAGAGGTCGATACGAGCTCCGCTACTTTGCCAATGAATGCATCGAGCTCTGGGGCCTCTTTCACAATTAATAAGCCTGGATTGGTGCAGAACTGACCCGAACCCATTAATAAGGAGTTCACAAAACCTGTAGCAATCGCGTCTGCACGATTTTTCAATGCTTCTGGTAGTAAATAAACCGGATTAATACTGCTCATCTCCGCATAAACAGGAATTGGTTCAGGTCTTGCTGCAGCAATTTTCATGAGCGCCACACCGCCTGAACGTGAGCCCGTAAATCCAACTGCCTTAATTCTGGAATCAGCGACTAATGCAGATCCAATATCGGCACCCGAACCAAACAGTAATGAAAAAGTTCCTTCTGGCATATTGCATGTCTTCACGGCTTCCTGAATGGCCTTTCCAACCAACTCAGATGTACCAGGATGAGCAGAATGTCCTTTAACAACGACTGGACAACCAGCAGCCAATGCCGAAGCAGTATCTCCACCCGCCACAGAAAATGCTAAAGGAAAGTTGCTTGCGCCAAATACAGCAACTGGGCCCAATGGAATATGACGTAAACGCAAATCCGATCTTGGCAATGGTGTGCGCTCTGGCATAGCTGTATCAACTTTCACACCCAACCAACGCCCTGCTCGAACCTCTTCCGCAAAAAGCTTGAGCTGATTCATGGTGCGACCCAATTCGCCTTCAAGACGTGCTTTTGGCAAGCCAGACTCCAAACCTGCACGCTCAACAATCGCTGGGCCATTAGCCGCTAAATTAGAAGCGATTTGCTCTAAGAATTTTGCGCGGCTCTCTAAATCGGTTTCACGGTAAGCATCAAATGCTTGCTCGGCTAATGCGCAAGCGCGCTCAACTTCTTGTGCTCCTCCACCCAAGAATGCGGGTTCAAGATTTTCTCCAGTCGCAGGATTAATTCCGTAAATTGCTTTCTTAGAGCCTTGTACCAACTCTTTTCCAATAATCATATTTCCTGCGATTGTCATCTTGTTCTTTCGTTCTTTTAATTGGATTGATTTTGTATTAGCGCACCATGCATGGCATTTTGTTATTAAATTTCCAGTTTGGAATGAGGAACTGCATCGCAACGCCATCATCACGCGCGCCCAAAGCCTTTTCCTTGTAGAGACGATGCGCTTTTTCTACCTCTTGCATATCAAGCTCTACACCTAAGCCTGGCTTTTTAGGAACTAGCACATGACCACCTTTGATTTGGAATGGCTCTTTAGTCAGGCGCTGACCATCTTGCCAAATCCAGTGAGTATCAATTGCCGTGATATTTCCAGGAGCTGCTGCGGCTACATGCGTAAACATCGCCAATGAAATATCAAAATGGTTATTAGAGTGTGAGCCCCAAGTTAAACCCCATTCATTGCACATTTGCGCCACTCGCACTGAACCGGCCATTGTCCAGAAGTGCGGATCAGCCAAAGGAATATCCACCGATTGCAATTGAATGGAGTGCTGCATTTCACGCCAATCTGTTGCGACCATATTGGTTGCGGTTGGCAAACCAGTCGCACGGCGGAACTCAGCCATAACCTCGCGACCAGAGAACACGCCTTCAGCACCACAAGGGTCTTCTGCATAAGCTAGTACGCCATGCATATCACGCATTAGGCGAATAGCGTCTTTTAACAACCAACCGCCATTAGGATCCAGTGTTACTCGTGCATTTGGAAAACGCTTTGCTAAAGCAGTTACCGCCTCTACTTCAGCCTCACCTGCTAATACACCGCCCTTAAGCTTAAAGTCATTAAAGCCGTATTTTTCATAAGCAGCTTCAGCCAACTTCACAACGCCTTCTGGCGTCATTGCCGTCTCGTTACGAGCTCTAAACCAGGCATCCGCAGAATCCTTTTCCGAGCGATATGCCAAATCAGTTTTAGATTTATCCCCAATAAAGAAAAGATAGCCGAGCATCTCCACAGAATCACGCTGCTTCCCTTCGCCAAGCAATTCAGCAACTGGCACTCCAAGATGTTTACCCAATAAATCTAGATAGGCAGCCTCTAGCGCAGTGACTACGTGCACGGTAGTACGCAAGTCAAAGGTTTGTAAACCACGACCGCCGGCATCTAAGTTGGCAAATTTATCTCTTACGGCATTGAGAGCAGATTTATATGCACCAATAGATGAACCCATAACAATCTCTGCGGATTTTTTTAAGGTGTTCTCAATCTTTTCACCGCCAGGAACTTCACCTACGCCAACATTGCCAGAGCTATCTTTCAGAATCACAATGTTGCGGGTGAAATATGGGCCATGGGCACCACTGAGGTTCATGAGCATGCTATCTTCCCCTGCCACAGGGATAACAGTCACCTCGGTAATTTTTGGGGTATTTGAATTCATGGATTTCAGTAAATTTTTCTTATTTGTATTTGCAGTAAGTTCTGAAATTAATTAGCAGTGATATTGCGAGATTCAATAAGCTTTTTCCACTTAGCATTCTCTTGTGCTTGATATTGCGCAAATTGCTCAGGAGTATTCGCCACGACCTCATAACCAATATCAATAAATGATTTTTTCGTTTGCGGATCATTGAGGGCAAAAATGACTGATTTATAAATTTTTGCTTTTACATCCGGTTGCAAGCCTTTTGGCGCAAGAACAGCTTGCCATCCGTAAGCCACAACCTCTTTGTAACCCAGCTCAGAAAATGTTGGCACATTTGGCAGTACAGGAGAACGCTTGTTTGCAGCCAATGCAAGCGGACGCAACTTGCCGGCATTAATAAACTGAATAACAGAGTTCACATTAGCAAATAAAGCATCTAATTGACCACCGACAGCATCGGTAATGGCTGGGCCACCACCTTTATAAGGTACGTGAATTCCAGTGGTGCCTGTTTGTTGCCAGAAAATTTCAGTTGCCAAATGATCAGATGAACCGCTTCCAGAAGATCCGAATGACAACTTTCCTGGGTTTGCTTTTTCTGCCGCAATTAAATCAGCCAATGTTTTATATGGGGAGTTTGCTGGAACAACTAAAACATTAGGAGATTGCAAGCCCACCGTCAGATAGTCAAAGTCTGTTGCAGCGTTATAAGGAACACTAGGCAATAAGTGCGGGGCAATTACCAATGGTCCAAGTGATGTCACTAGCAAGGTGTATCCATCAGCTGGAGCACGCTTGACAAATCCTGCGCCTACAGTTCCTGTTGCACCAGGCTTGTTATCAACAATCACATTTTGACCAAGCACTTCCTGCATCTTTGGGGCAATGGCTCTCGCCATTCCATCAGTTGAGCCACCAGGAGGAAACGGAACAACAATAGTGATGACTTTATTTGGGTATGCTTGCGCCCAAATAACGGAACTAATTAAACAAATCAATAGTCCAAAAATAGCGTTAAGTAATTTTGAAAATTTCATGGTTCGTCTCCTGAATTTTTACTGTGGTCCTAATTTTTTAATCAATGTTGCCAACTCTTCATACTCAGTCGGCTTAAGATCTGTTAGCGGCGCACGTACTGGACCTGCGTCATGACCAACAATCTTCGCGCCTGCTTTAATGATGCTGACCGCATAACCTGGATCACGGTTACGAATCTTCAAATATGGCATGAAGAATTCACGCAGTAAGTGATGCTGAGTTTTGAGATCATCATTCTTCACAGCGTGGTAGAAATCCATGGCAGTTTTTGGAATGAAGTTAAATACCGCAGATGAATACACTGGCGTGCCCAATGCCTTATAGGCTGCAGCGTATACCTCGGCTGTAGGTAAGCCACCTAGGTATGAGAAACGGTCACCCATCTTCATGTAGATGGAAGACATGATTTCGATATTGCCCACGCCGTCTTTAAAGCCAATCAAATTAGGGCAACGATCCGCCAAAATGGCCAATGACTCAGGAGTGAGCTTAGTGACATTGCGGTTGTACACAATCACGCCAAATTTCACGCTCTTACACACCTGCTCTACGTGTGCAATCAAACCCTCTTGGCCTGCTTCCATTAAATAGTGCGGCAGTAACAAAATACCGTGGGCACCTTGACGCTCTGCTTCTTGTGCGCACTGAATAGCAAATCGAGTAGACCCGCCTGCCCCAGCAATAATAGGAACCTTCCCTTTGCAAGTTTGCACTGCGGTCTTGATGATCTCTGGATACTCTTGACCGTCGATTGAGAAAAACTCACCAGTACCACCTGCCGCGAACAATGCGCTTGCACCATAAGGGGCCAACCACTCCAAACGCTCGGCATATCCTTTTGCATTGAAATTGCCTTGTTGATCAAAATCCGTTACCGGAAAGGAAAGTAAGCCGTCTGAAACAATCTTTTTAAGGTCTTGCGGGTTCATTCAGGGTCCTTATGTATGAGTTTTTTTGCGAATTTGACAAATAATTTACGAATAAATGGTAGCGCTACCAAAGTAGATCAAATGTTAGCGATACCAAATTAGCTTGTCAACAGATTTTTTGTAGATTTGTAGGGGGTTTAGAGGGCTTTGGGCTTTTAAGCCGTATCGCGCTCAATGATTGAGAAGCCCACATCAACAATGGGTTCGGATACGGTTTTACCCTCTGCACGATCCATTAGGTATTGCGCAGCCAATTGGCCAATTTTTCCGCCATTGATTCGGACTGTAGTTAAGGCGGGGAGCATATCAGCAACAAACGGCACATCACCAAAACCCATGACGGCCATTTGATTGGGAACTTCTATATTCTGATGACGCGCCTCTGTTAACGCGCCAAGTGCTAGCAAATCTGAACTACAAAATACTGCATCGGTTTTGGGTGCATCAGCTAATATTTTTGCCATAGCCGCCCTACCACTATGAATCGATCGCTCTCCACCGACATTCACAACAAAAGGTGGCGGTAAACCAGCTTGAGCAATTGCTTCTTGGTATGCGACCGTTCTCCGATCCGCGCGCTCGTCACCAGCACGTATTACAGCTAAGTGCTTCTTGCCCTTTTGAATAAGATAATTGGCGACCGCTAAGCCAATATCCTTATGGGAGAAGCCGATCAGCATATCAATTGGCGTGGGCGTTAAATCCCAAGTTTCGACCACCGGAATACCTGATGCCATTAGGCGCGTCCTACCCTTACCGGGCTGCATTACTCCCGCCAAAAAAATACCGTCAGGACGTCTACCAATTACCGAATCTAATAACAGTTCTTCACGTTCCGATGAGTAATCCGACTGCCCCAGCATCAATTGATAACCAGAATCAAACAAAGTGTTGTTGAGGGCTTCAATAGTTTCATTAAAAACAGAGATCACCGTACTTGGCACAACTGCGGCAATTAACTTACTTCTTGAAGAAGCTAAGCCGCCAGCCATTCGATTAGGAACGTAGCCTGTTCGAGCTACCGCATCTTCCACCCTCTTAAGCAGCTCTGGTGATACTTGCTCAGGTTTATTGATAGCTCTTGAAGCTGTAATCGGCGAAACCCCAGCAAGGCGAGCAACATCATGCAAAGTAATTGCACCACTGCCACGTCGCGTACGCTTACTCGTTTCAGAATCACTCATGGGAAATATTGCATCTCATAATTGTTAGCGCTATCATTATAGCCAGAATCCATTGGATAAATCCATTTATTGCCCATAAATGAAGGAACTAGGCATGATACCGCTGACCATCAAGATGACCGAACAGGACAATGTCGCCATTGTTGCCAATGATGGTGGTTTACCGAAAGGTACAGCCCTTCCATCTGGGTTAGCTCTTAAAGAGCATGTTCCACAGGGCCATAAAGTAGCTTTGGTGGATCTGCCAAATGGATCCCCTGTTGTTCGATATGGCATTCCGATTGGCTATGCTGCGCAAGATATCCCTGCCGGAAGCTGGGTTAGCGAAGTCATTCTGAAAATGCCGGATGCACGGGAGTTGGATAACCTACCGATTGCGACAGTTAAACCTAAGCCGCAAGAGTCCCTAGAAGGCTATACCTTTGAAGGCTATCGCAACGCAGACGGTTCTGTGGGTACACGCAACATATTAGCCATCACCACTACCGTGCAATGCGTATCCGGCGTACTGGACTTTGCAGTTCAGCGCATTAAATCTGAATTGCTACCCAAATACCCAAATGTTGATGATGTGATTGGTATTGAACACACTTATGGTTGCGGCGTAGCAATTGATGCTGATGGCGCAGACATTCCGATTCGGACATTACGCAATATCAGCCTGAACCCAAACTTTGGTGGCGAAGTAATGGTTGTCAGTCTTGGCTGTGAAAAACTCCAACCTCAACGCCTTCTACCTCCAGGAAGCATCCCGATCAAAGGCTCGGCAGATGGCGAGCTGGATGTTGTGTGCCTGCAGGATGATGAGCATATTGGCTTTATGTCCATGATTAATTCCATTATGGAAACTGCGAAAAAGCATCTAGAAAAACTCAATGCACGCAAACGAGAGATTGTTCCAGCTAGCGAATTAGTTGTGGGTGTTCAGTGCGGTGGTAGCGACGCATTCTCGGGCGTAACTGCAAACCCCGCTGTAGGTTTTTGCACCGATCTCTTGGTGCGTGCTGGCGCCAGTGTGATGTTCTCTGAAGTTACTGAAGTGCGCGATGGTATTGATCAGCTCACCTCTCGCGCCACTACACCCGAAGTTGCACAAGCAATGATTGATCAAATGGCCTGGTACGACGCTTATCTTGCGCGCGGCAAAGTTGATCGCAGCGCCAACACTACTCCAGGAAATAAAAAAGGTGGTTTGTCGAACATTGTAGAAAAAGCAATGGGCTCAATTATTAAATCCGGCACCTCACCGATATCAGGAGTACTGGCTCCTGGCGATAAATTAAAGCAAAAAGGTTTAGTATTTGCGGCAACCCCAGCAAGCGACTTTATCTGCGGCACACTGCAATTGGCTGCAGGCATGAACTTACATGTCTTTACTACTGGTCGCGGCACTCCTTATGGCTTAGCAGCCGTACCCGTCATTAAAGTAGCCACTCGCACGGATTTAGCGCGCCGCTGGAATGATTTAATGGATATCAATGCCGGCAAGATCGCTGATGGCCAAGCAACTATTGAGGAACTGGGCTGGGAAATGTTTCACTTCATGTTAGATGTTGCCAGCGGAAAGAAACAAACATTCGCCGAACAATGGAAATTGCATAATGCAATTGCATTATTTAACCCCGCACCGGTAACCTAAGTTTCTTTGCCTGCGTGCCTGATTGCCCTGAAATAAAGCGATCAGATTTATTCCATGTTTTTGCCTTGCTCAACTAGGCCATCAAAAACTTTTTCCATCTTAGAATTCGTTCCGCGGATACCCAGAACTACCGCTTGAGCCCAAGCAAAATATTCTTGTCTACGCTTAAGATCCCAACCCGTGGGTGGCGAACTCAACATATCTCGTAAATTACATATCTTGTCAGCGAGTTTCACGAGCTTTGCCTCATGACTGGCAAATGGGGCATGCTCTACTTGCAAGCGCTTTCGCTCATCCTTTGGTAGCGATTTATCGTCGGAAACCTCGCTAACAATTGATGCCACTTTCTTACCAAAGCGGGCCATTAACTCATCTTCGGTAGTTTCCGTATCCTCAATAACATCATGCAGTAGCGCTGCACACAGAATATCCCAGGAAACTACTCCGCCCTCATTTACTAGAACATTTACAAGTTCAATTGGGTGGTTAATATAAGGCGTAATTTGCGCATCTTTGCGACGTTGATTTTTATGCTTCTCGGCGGCGAACGATAATGCATGAACAAAATGATTGATCATAGTGTCCTCATTATAAAGATTAGAGATGCACTATTAAATTTGCATTAGTAGGCATGCCCAAAAGTATGTTTGAGCCAAGCGCATACAGTAGCGCCCAAAAATCTATATCGAATCCCGGTTAAGTTCCCTTTGAAATTGCCACCTAACTCAAGAGTATTCATGGTGCATTTTGATAACGGTCATTTTTCCAAATACCCTCCCAACATCACAAGAGACTTGGTTGTATTTCAGATAAATATCAGAAGACGTACATCAGATTTGGGTGCCCTATTAACCCTAGGGCTAGTCATGACAAATGTTGCAGTGCGTTTTCTCTACCTCGCAAAATCAAGTACTTACGGCATGCCATATTTTGGTGCTCTGCAACGAGATTTCATCTCGTAAAAAATCAGAAAAATTCATAGACAAAACTTCTTAGACCCCTCAGCATGAACCTATGCTGATAACTCAGTTGAACATGTGTTCGGTCTTGTTTCGACACAACATGGGTCAAGGGATTTATTGGCAACCAAATAATGTGTTCTTGAGAATTCTTATGAATTGACCCAAGAATGCTTAACTTAGTAGAAATTAACGCGACGCAAAATTTACGTATGACTCAAATTCCTGATCAAGATTTCAGTGATTGGGGTGGTGACTAAAGCAAAGTAGAAGCATGATGTTTGATCAAAAGAAATCCACAAACTACCACTTGCAATTTAGCAATGAAATTGGCACGGGCTCTCAGGTGCTGGGCAACCTAGAAGGCAATGGACATTTTCGTGTGAGCGGGAATTTTATCGGCAATATCACTGAGGCCAAAGGCAGCAAGAGCACGCTTGTTATTGATAAAAACGGGGTTCTCAAAGGCGATATTCACTATACCAATCTGATCGTCGCCGGCAGAATCGATGGCTCAATCACGGTTGACGAAAAAATGGAAGTCTATCCTAGCGCTGTCATCCGCGGAGATATCCGCTATAAGATCTTAGACATTCATCCCGATGCAAAAGTTGATGGACTACTTTCATGCGCCGCGCTAGATAAGGTCAACTCTTCAGAGTCTGAAGTGCTTGAGCTTAAAACCAATAAAAAATCAGCTTAACTACTGCCAACTACTATTTAGAGGGTGATGTATGCCGTATCGGATTGCGCCAAAAAATGAATTTAATATTAGCGAGCGAATGACTTACCGCAAGGACAATAAAGAAATTCATTGCGGCTTTCTGTGGAAAACGGGGGCATTCATTACAAATCAGTCCCCTGACTTCTTAGATGATTATGAGGCAGATGTTGGTTTGAGCGTGAGTAGCCATGACTTTTCCGAGGTGAACCTTTCTGATGAAGGCAAAAAGCTCATTTACTTTTCGCCCACTACCTCTCAAGACGAGCAGAAGGTCATGACAGAAATATTTGAGAGCAGCAAAACCATTGATGATTTTGATATTGGCTTCCAACACAAAGGCTGGCAGCTAGTTGATGCCGATATTGTGATGTGGGGCGAACTATCAATCACAAGCCAAGAGTAAATCACATAAGCTAGCTAAAAAATAAAGCCACCCTAAGGTGGCTTTCAAAATCCAATCATGCGTGACTCTAAGCTACGTGTCGCAAAAATACAGGAATTGATTGCTCAATAGAATCTACTGAAAAAGATTGTGTGATTGGTTTTGATGAGATCGCTTCAATCGATTTTTTTATTGGATTAATAGTGACGCCCATTTTTTCGGCACAGTGCTGCACGTTAGCCTCAAATTGACTAATACTCTGACCGAATGCAAAAAAATTACCGTTTTCTAAATTCACAACTTGATTCACAGACAGGCCACTTAAATTAGCCAATCCAAGAATACTCATGCACTGTGATTCGCGCGACTTTTGCAACAACTTACCCAGTTCTTTTGCGCTTTTAATCTCAGTTAAATTTGCCATGTCTCCCTCAATTTATTTGAGCTCGGAGGGCAATCTTGCTTTTAGATGGCAACTCTGTCAATGGCTCTAGGGCTAATACCAAAAGAAAAAGCCAAGCGAGTGATCTTGCTTGGCTTCATCGTTTAGACGATTTTGGCTATATTGCTATGCAACAAAAACTTATTCATCTTTCATATTGGCGCTTTTCACAATCGGCTGCAGACGCTTACGCTCTTCATTCAAGAACTTAATAAAGTCCGCCTGTGAACCTGGCGCCGGTTCAATACCTTGCGGAATCAAGCGGGATTTCAGTGCATTGGTATCCAAAGATGCATTAATCGCCTGGTTCATCTTCGCAATGATCTCAGGCGAGGTACCTTTAGGCGCAAAGATACCTGACCAGTGGCCAATGAAAATATTGGGGTAACCCAACTCTTTAGTAGTTGGTACATTTGGCAAGCGGGTAATACGTTTGTTCCAAGTAGAAGCAATTGGCCTGAGTTTGCCACCTTCAATTTGTGGCAATACGACAACGCTGGCTTCTGAGGTTGCATCCACTTGCTTAGAAACTACGGCAAATACACCTTCTGATCCACTCTTATAAGGAATGATTTCATAATTGCCGCCACCAGCATAAAGCTTGAGCATCTCTGCCACAAAGTGTGGCGTGCTGCCCGAGCCTGCTGTGGCAAATGTCACGCCCGGTTTGTTCTTGGCTTTTGCCAAAAGATCTTTAAAGTTCTGGATTGGTGAATCACTATTCACCACAATGATCGATGGGCTAACAGCCATCATGCCTACAGGCACCAAATCTTCTTGCTTATAAGGCATGCTATTACGAAGCATCGGGATAGTTACAACGCCACCAGCTGCACCTGCGTAGAAGGTGTAACCATCTGGGGCACTCTTGGCGACATAATCGCCACCTAGCACAGAACCTGCGCCTGGCTTGTTCTCCACAATCACTGGTTGTCCTAATTGCTTACCCACTGCTTCCGCTACTGCGCGAGCTACTAAGTCATTTGCGCCGCCAGGACCAAAGCCCACCACAAACTTAATTGGACGATTAGGCCATGGGTCTGCAGCAAGCGCAGATGCAGCGACGAGTGTGGAAATAAACGCTATAAGAATTTTGGATATTTTCATGGTGAGTTAAGGTTGGTGATGGTGGTTGAATATTGATTGTGGATTGTTAATTGTGGATGCTTGGGTTTTTAAGAGAACTTCTTTTCTAATGCATCAAAAGCTTCTTTTTTAACGACACTTTGCCGCTCGGCAAAAGTGGCTACTAAATTAGGGTCTTCTTTTAGCTCGCCTGTTTTCTTTAAATGATTTAGGGCTTGGTTCATGCCATGCACCGCGCCTTGTAAGGCGGCATTGGCATACAGCACAATCCCAAAGCCCATTTGCGCTAGCTCTTGCTGAGAAAGTGATGGGGTTTTGCCACCAATCACCATATTAATTAGCTGAGGGCAATAAGTTTGGGAAGCAATGATCTTCATTTCTTCTACGCTCTCTGGCGCTTCTATGAAGGTCATATCAGCACCTGCTTGCGCATAGGCTTGTGAACGATCCAAAGCATCTTGTAATCCATTAATAGATCTAGCATCCGTTCTGGCAATGATTAAAAAGTCATCATGAACTCTAGCATCTACTGCTGCTTTGATTTTTCCGCACATCTCTTCTTTGCTAATAATGCTTTTGCCAGCAAAATGTCCGCAACGCTTTGGCATTGCTTGATCTTCTATTTGTACTGCGTTAGCGCCAGAGCGCTCTAGCACCTTTATGGTGTGATGCACATTTACGGCATTACCAAAACCAACGTCAATATCAACAATAAGCGGCAACCCAATCACATCTCGAATGGCGGCAGTGTGCGACGCAACATCATTCAGACTAATGAAGCCTAAATCAGGAATGCCGTAAAACTGATTAGTGAGACCTGCGCCACTTAAATAGACTGCTTCGAATCCAGCATCTTCAATGACCCTTGCCGCCAACGCATTACCAGCTCCAGGAACAAGCAATCCCCTTCTCTCATTAATGAGGCAGCGTAGCTTGGTACCCAAATAGGTTGAGCCATCTAGTTGTGGCATGGTAGTCTCCTTTTTATAGAATTATAAATACCTATCGCAAGATATACACAAGAGACAGATGTCAGAAAAACCCGCCATTACCGGCATTGATTGCCATGCCCACATCATGGCCGTGGATCTTCCCTTGGCCCCGGAGATTCATTCTCGCCCTGCGCGCGATATTGGTGCAGAAGAATATCTAGCGGTTTTAGGCTCACATGGCATTTCTCATGGGGTATTAACTGCCCCCAGTTTTTATGGAAGCAACAATACCCTTTTGCTTGATGCCCTACGTCGTCACCCACATCAACTTCGTGGGACAGTAATTGTTGATCCAAGCTCTCCTCGTCTTGAGCAAGAGTTGCTACAGATGCGCGAGCATGGTGTCGTTGGTATACGACTGAATTGGATTAAGAAAAAAGCAATTCCAGATATTGATAGCGTTGACTATAAAAAGCTCTTGGGTATTGCCAAAGACTTGGGTCTTCATATTGAATTATTTTTAGAAGACCACCTACAAGAACATGTAGCCCCGAAAATATTAGCCAGTGGCGCCACTTTAGTGTTGGATCACTTTGGCAACCCCGATCCAAAACTTGGCATGCAAGGTAATCAGAGCAAGAGTTTTCAGAATACTCTTCGCGGCCTAGCGGATGGCAAGGTGTGGGTCAAACTCTCGGCACCCTATCGCCATGGATTTTTGGATGGTGTATCCATTCAAAGCTATGTCGATGCGCTTGTGGCAGCAAACCCCAAACAACTGGTGTGGGCTAGCGATTGGCCATGGCTCAGTTACGAAAACCGCTTCACTTATACCGACTGTATTACCTGGATTCAGTCAGCCATTTCAAGCACTGAAGTATGGAATGACATTTTGATTAATAACCCCAAAACCCTGTTTCATTTTGAATAAGGCCTGATATGCGCAATCTTTCTAAACAATTCTTTTTCAAAACTGTCTTTGCTTTTACGGCAATCTGTTTACTACAATCCGCTTCTGCGCAGACCGTGACTAAATTGATTGTTCCTACCGCACCAGGTGGCGGCACAGACGCACTCTTCCGAGTGGCCTCAAAAGATGCGCAACGATTTATTGGTGGTCCGATTAGCGTACAGAACGTTCCTGGTGCTGGCGGTACGATTGGTGTTGCGCAAATGGTGAACTCTCCGCCAGATGGTTACACCTTAGCCGGTGTTTGGCCATCTCCCGTTACCGTGGTTCCACAAACTAGTAAGGTTCCTTACACACCTAACGACTACATCCCAGTCATTCAGCTATCCACCGCACCGTATGTCTTTTGCGTTCACCCTGATTTTCCGGCGAATGACGGCAAATCCTTTATGGAAGAACTTCGCAAGAATCCCAAGAAATATACCTACGGCACTGATGGCTTAGGAGGCCCTGCGCAACTTGCTACTGAACGCATTTTTAGGCCACAAAATATCCAAGCCGTTGATGTCCCCTATAAAGGCGCTGGTGAGACCATTATTGGTTTCTTATCCAATCAAATTGATATTTATGTTGGCTCCATTCCGCCAGTCTTGCAACACGCTAATATTGGCAAAGCCAAATGCTTATTAGTTTCTTCTGTAAACCGAAATGCGCAATTCCCGAATGCCAGCTCTTTAAAAGATATTGGCTTGCCTAAAGAAGAGACTTTGTTGTGGCGCGTAGTGCTGGCACCTAAAGGCACTAAGCCTGAGCGCGTTAAACAAATTGCGCAGGCTTTTACTCAAGCCATGAAAGAGTCTGATACCGTTCGATATTTAGATGAAGTTGGTGAATCTCCTGCCGTTCTTACAGGCAAAGAGCTAAAAAACAAACTCGATCAGGAATACGCTGCTTTTAGTCAAATCGCCAAAACGCTAAATATGCGTTAAGCCCCCGATTGTTACCTCAGCTGCTTGCTAGTCGCTTTTGTTTGGCGACTTGCTGCAGTCGCTCGCAATCTGGGTTAGGCGCTCCATCCTCGTTGAGGATATTAAATTCTCGGCATGGAGACGGTCGGTTCTCATAAATAGAGCAACGCCAGCCTTCTTCTTTGGTGTGACGTAATGCTATACAAGGCTCACCGCCCCTCTCGGTACCCTTCATACAAGCTAAATGATTTGTGAGTTTGGTTGTCAGTTCGGCGGGAACAATGCCAACGCCATTACCTTCAATTTCTCCATGATAGAAACTGACGCGAAAATGTTGGCAACACTGGCCGCAATCAAAACACGGATTCGACGAGACTTCCACCTTGGTGTATTAATGAACAGGAATTTCAGACCGACTAATCGACGCTAACCTCTGCAGTCTTTACCAACTTCACCCAAAATTTTTCGTCCTCAACGAGGAATTTAGCAAATTGCGCAGGCGAAGATGACACAGACACATCCGTACCCTCGCGCGCTAAGGCCGCTTTTACATTGGGTTGTTTCATAGCCGCTTGTGTTGCTTCATACAACTTTTGAATAATCTCAGGAGGCGTTCCAGCTGGCACAAATACGCCATACCAAAATTCGATAGCGTAGTCAGGCAAGCCTGCTTCACGCATACCCTGAAGATTAGGAGCTAAAGGAGAGCGCTCTTTAGAGGAGATGGCTATTCCCCTTAATCTACCAGCCTGAATCATTGGCAATACGGATGGAGGTGTACCAAAAGTTAACTGCGTATCACCCGCAATCACCGATTGAATCGCTAAAGAACCTCCTCGAAACGGAATGTGCGTCATCTTAATATCTGCAACTTGACTAAATAATGCAGCTGCTAGATGCGGTGCCGAACCATTTCCAGAGGTTGCATAGTTCAAGCCACCTGGATTTTGCTTGGCTTTAGCAATCAAGTCTTTCACGCTAAAGATCCCAGTATTAGGATTAACCGCAATCACTACAGGCGAGCTAGTAATCTTGCTAATGGGAACAAAATCACTTGGGCGGTAACCTAATTTTTGGCTTAATGCTGGGTTAACAGAAATGCTGCTAGGGCTAGCAATCAAAATCGTGTAACCATCCGGGGCTGATTTAGCAACTTGTTCAGCAGCAATACTAGAACCTGCGCCTGGTTTATTTTCAACTACGATTGGCTGACCCAATGCCTGCCCTAAAGGGACACTTACATTTCTAGCGACATAGTCAGCAGCTCCGCCGGGCGCAAAGCCCACCAGTAATCTAATTGGTTTATTAGGATATGGCTGAGCTTGCGCGGTACACACCGTCAGCAATGCTAATAACGACATCAGAAAATATTGATTCAATCTACTCATTTACCTTGTCCTTTGCTTAGGGCGTGCCTGCCAAAATAATTTTTCCTAAATGCTGATTCGACTCCATGGCCGCCTTGGCTTCGACCAATTTCTCGAATGGAAATACTTGGTAAATCATGGGCGCGACCTTTCCAGCATCAATCAAAGGCAAAATCTGACGCCTGAACTCTGGAATGGCTTGAGCGCGCTGTTCGGGAGTGCGCAACTTATTTGATACGCCAAATAAAGTAAGGCGTTTTGCATGCAAAGCCTCAATATCAATCTCGGCTTTTAAAACGCCATCAACATATCCTACTGTAGCCAATCTACCTTGGAAGGCTAGCGTGCGAACACACTCCGAAAAAACAGACCCACCTACAGTATTGATTACTAAATCGACGCCTTTGTCTTTAGTTACTTTCATTACTGCGTCATAGAAATCGGGCTTCCGAGTGCAAATACCCAAATCCAAACCCTGACTTTCCAGCTGATTTAGCTTGTCTTGCGATCCTGAAGTGCCGATCACTTTTGCACCTAAAGCTTTAGCCATAGACAACGCTGTTACTCCAACCCCAGAAGTCACGCCGGTAATTAATAACCACTCGCCTGCCTGTATATGACCCTGAACCACCAACATATCAAAAACAACCATGGATGTCAGAGGTAATGCAGCCGCCTGCTCCCAAGTTAATAACGCAGGTATCGGCAGGACTTCACTCTCAGACATCAGTGCGTACTCAGCAAATGCGCCCGGGCAACGGCCCATTACTCGGTCACCAACCACAAACCCAGTGATAGCCGATCCACAGGCAATTACCTCGCCTGCGGCCTCCATCCCAATTTGCTTTGCTGTGCCTGCTTTATGTAAGCCATGACCCAAAATAAATTCACCGCGATTTAATCCAGCCGCTTTTACTCTGACTAATAATTGGTTTGGTCCTGGGGCGGGTTGATCTATATCTCGTAGCTCGATTACTGCATTTGCGCCATCACTTTGCATCCAATACGATTTCATCTTGCACTTTCTTTTATATTTAATTCACTCACCCCGAAAGACTGGTTTGCGCTTTTCCATAAATGCGCGACGACCCTCAGCATAGTCTTCACTTTCAAAGCAATTCTTAATCAGTTGACGACACAGATCATGATCAATTTCTGGTGATGGCTTCAAAATCTCTCTGATAATGGATTTACCTGCACATACCGTAATGGGAGCATTAGCTGCCAATGCCTGCTTATATTCAGACTCGAGTGCATCCAAGTTTTCTACTTCACAAACACGCGTAATTAAGCCCACCTCCCGAGCCTCATTTGCATTAATTCGTCTAGCGGTAAAAAACAAATCCTTAGCTACCGCTGGACCAACCAAATCTACTAAGTTTTTTAAAGCAGAATAACGGTATCC
The DNA here is from genome assembly GCF_013307225.1 of Polynucleobacter tropicus. Taxonomy (NCBI): domain Bacteria; kingdom Pseudomonadati; phylum Pseudomonadota; class Betaproteobacteria; order Burkholderiales; family Burkholderiaceae; genus Polynucleobacter; species Polynucleobacter tropicus. The sequence continues at coordinate 1,314,852 of NZ_CP028942.1, forward strand.
CAAGCCTAAGCGAGCGGCAGGAATCGAGAAAACTGAATCATCAGCAGCAATTCGAATATCACAACTCATAGCCACATTTACGCCTCCGCCAATGCAGTAGCCTTTGATGCGAGCTAAAGTGGGTTTACTAAAGTTATAGATACCCATCAATGCCTGCTCGGCCATTAGCTCATAGCGAGCAACTGCCTCTTTGGCAGCGCGCATATCTTCAAATTGCGTAATATCCGCACCCGAAACAAATGCTTTATCACCAGCCCCAGAAAAAACTACCAAACGAATCCGCTCATCAGATTCGGCAACATTTAATAGTGGTGTAACGGCTTCCCACATATCAACCGATAGCGCGTTATGGCGCTCGGGATTATTAAACTGAATTTGCAATGTACTGCCATCCTTATCTAGCCAAACCTTTACCCGCTCAGTAGTTGATTTATAAATTGGCTCACTCATCAATACACTCCTTTTGACTTTAGGACGGCAAGCTCCTCAGAGCTCATGCCAATCTCTTTTAAAATTTCCTCGCTATGCTCTCCACGCTTTGGAGCAGCCCTAGAAACGGTGCTTGGGGTTCGTTCAAGTTGAACCGGCTGACCAACTAAATGTTGTAGTCCGTGATGCTTAGAGACAACCTCTTTTACGATTCCGAGATGCTGAACTTGAGGCTCATCAAAAACTCCCTTTACATCATTAATTAATCCACAAGCTACGCCACCAGCATTAAAACGCTCGACCCAATAAGCGCAATCTTGCGCCGCCAAACGACGATTAATTTCTGCATTGATGGAATCACGATTAATCGATCTTCCCTGTTTATCTTTGTAACGTTCATCGGTAACCCACTCAGGCGCACCTAAGATATCGCAAAAACGCTCCCAAATCTTAGAGCCAAAGACGGCAATATTCATATAACCATCTTTTGCCTTATAGACCCCAGTTGGAATGCTGGTAGGATGATAGTTGCCCGCCTGCTTTGGAATCTCTCCTTCAATTAACCAACGTGAAGTCTGAAAATCCATCATATAAATCATTGACTCAAGCAAGGAGGTATGCAACCACTGGCCTTTACCTGACGCATCCCTCTCAAGCAATGCAACCAAAATTCCCTGAGCCGCAAATATACCTGCGCATAAATCTGCAATCGGTATCCCAACACGCATTGGGCCTTGACCAGGAAGGCCCGTCACAGACATTAAACCACTCATCCCTTGGGCGATTTGATCAAAACCAGGGCGTTGCGCTAATGGGCCCGTTTGACCAAAACCTGAAATGCTAGCGTACACCAAGCCTAGATGCTCTTTGCTCAAAGTTTCGTAATCGATTCCAAGTCTATATTTCACATCAGGCCGAAAATTTTCCACAACAACATCCGCACTTGCGATTAACTTCTTCAGCATCGCAATACCCTCGGGCTCTTTTAAATTTAGAGTAATCGAACGCTTATTGCGGTGCGTATATTGATAATCCGAACCATCTTGACCGCCTAAAGTATCATCACCGCGCATGTGATCGGGCATTTGCACTTGAATAACGTCCGCCCCCCAATCGGCTAACTGACGACAGGCTGTCGGACCAGCCCTAACTTGAGTTAAATCAATTACGCGAAAGCGTGCTAGAGCGGCAGAAGCAGGAATGTGGGGCATAGATGAGTCTCGTTCAAAATAAATCGGGAATTAAAAATACTATGAAGGATTAATGCTATTTTTCAAATGCTTACCATTTGAAAAAAGTCGTAAATTCTCTACAAACAATTGCAGCACTCTTTTTTCATTACCGGCAGAATGGCCAGCAGAGTGCGGGGTCACAATCACATTTTCCATACTCCATAGCGGAGAGCTTGTTGATAGCGGTTCCACTGCGAATACATCTAAATAGGCTCCGGCTAGATGCCCACTTTTTAGTGCCCCAATCAAATCTTCCTCAACCGGTATTTCACCTCGAGCTATATTGATTACATGTGCACCGGCGGGCAATAAAGTCAACATTTGACGATTAACCAAGCCCTTAGTCTCTTGACTCAATGGGCATGCAATCACCAACCACTGAGCTTGCGGTAATACTTGATCTAACTCGGAAATATGTCGCATATTCTTGGAGTTATCTGACCGATCTTTTAAAGAGGAATGAAAACCTATCATGATGGTTCTCACACCAAATACATTTAAGACCTCCGCAATACCCTCACCGATTGGCCCTCTACCCAGAATGACTGCACTTTGCCCCGCTAGGTCTGGGGGCAATGGGTAGTTAATCAAAGGATCCCACTTACACTGAGCTTGCGCCTTCATCATTTGGGGAAATTTACGCGCTAACATCAAAATACCTGCAATAGCATTTTGCGTAACGACGGGCGCATTAACGCCAGAAGAACCCGTAACCCTAACTCCGCGGGACATTAAATCTAAATAAATCTGCCTATCCGCTCCCGCCGAATGAATTTGCACCCATTTCAATTTGCTTGAGCCCAATAGCAAGTCGTAAAATTTTTGCGTTGAGGGGATAATTTTTTGTTTTGTCGATGTCGCCGTAACATCGCGTGAAATTAAGGCAATATCAAATTCCACCCCAGGCACTTGATTATCTGCATCGAGCAATTCCATTGACATATCGGCCGAATGACTCAAGAGTGACTCAAGAGCGGGTAGCGAATAATGACTGACTAAGATACGCAAAAGATTTTTAGAGCTTTGGGAAGTCATATAAATTGGCCGGGTTTGACACAAGCACCTTCTCAATTTGGGAGGGACTGCTAAACCAGCGGGATAACAAATTCACAAGATCTCCGTCATTAGGCAGTTGAACCGGATCAAAATAGTTAATGTGCGGCCAGTCTGTGCCCCATACTACTCGATCTAGATTGGCAGCAATTAGCGCTTTAGCAAATGGATCGACATCCTGATAGCCTATTTCTTTCGTACCAATACGGTCGGCACCTGAAATCTTTACCCACCCTTTCCCTTCGCCGATTAATCTGCATAAAAATTGAAAACCTGGATGGTTAATTCCATGACTTGTATTCATGCGTCCCATATGATCAACCACCAATGGCAAACCCAAGGGCAATAGTTTTGGCGCTAACTCGGGCAAATCTGGAGCATGCGCCCAAATCTGGGCATGCCACCCACGCTCCGCAAATTTTGGCGCAAGTCTTTGAAGAACTTCTAGACCCACACCATTTCGATACATAGGCTTGCCATCAATTTGCAATAAATTAAACCGCGCGCCCCTCACACCTAAATCATGCCAGCGATCCAACTCCTTATCCGATACATCCGCATCCGGAACAACTACCCCCCTAAATCGATCGGGATACTCCTCTAAACCACGCAATATAGAACCATTATTGGTGCCGCACACGCTGGCCGTCACCAATACACCCCTTGAGAAGCCGATCTTATTCAAATGCTCAATAAATTGATTTGCTGAAAATTCTTGAGGGGTATAACTACGATCATCAGCTAAAGGAAATTGCGCAAATGGTCCAAAGATATGAACATGACTATCGCAAGCACCCGCCGGAATAGTCATATCTACCTTCATGTAATCCGCATTAGGCGGCAAACAAGTACGAGTCATCTTTATTCAGCCTTAATTTTTCCAGATTGCACTAAAGCCTGTGAATTACTCGATTCCTGACTGAGCATTTGAGCCCATTCTTGAGGCGAAGAGGACCGCGCCGTACTGCCAACCGCACTTAAGCGGCCGCGCACCCCACTATCGTCAATCGCCTTTCTTAATGCTGCATTTAATGCCTTAATCACATTCGCTGATGTTCCAGGGGGCGCCAAAATACCTGCAGTGGTACTAGCATCAAGCTCTATACCGATCGCCTCACGCAAAGTGGGAATATCTTGCAAACCTTGCGCACGATCCTTTGATAACACCGCCAAAATTCTTAAATTTCCGGAATCAACGAAGGGCTTGGAACTCGTTATTTGATCGACTACAAAATCAATTTGACCCCCCATCAAATCCGTTAACGCAGGTGCGGAACCCTTGTAAGGAATGACATTGAAATTTACTCTAGCCGCATCCTCCATGCGCAAGATCGCAATGTGATTCGAGGTTCCCTGCCCTGCATGACCAACTGATACAGACTCAGGCGCAACTTTGACCGCTTGGAATAATGCTTTTGCCGTTGGAAAACGCTTATCGTCCTTGCGCACCACAATCACCAAAGGGGAAATTGCCGTTAAACCGACAGGCTCGAAACTATCTGGTTTATATGGGGGTGATTTGAGCATATAAGGCAATACTGAAATAGTATTGGTTGTGGCTACCAATAAGGTATACCCATCGGGATCAGAGCGCGCAACAAAATTAGATCCAATTGCGCCACCTGCACCCGGTTTGTTATCCACTACCACCGACTGACCCGTCACTTTAGCGAGTGATGGTCCAATTGCTCTTGCGATTACATCAATATTACCGCCAGGCGCAAAGGGAACTACCAATGTCATCGTCTTACTAGGATAGCCCTGTGCAGATGCTAACAAAGAACCCGAAAGCATCAAGATGCCTAGGATGCACCTTTGCAAAATTTGTTGCTGCATTTTTGTCTCCAGCCTAATGGCTTTTATTTTTATACTCGTTATTTAAAGCTCAATTTCTTGGCTCTCAATACACTTCATGCTACTGCAAATTCTGTTTTTTTGAATTACTCCCTAAAGCTCGGATCCATACGCTCTACCATGCGCAGCAAGCCAGGCCACTCCATCAAACCATAGGGGCGACGGGTCTGTGGCTGATAGTTCATATAGGTTTCTTCTAGCACCTGCTGCGGAACCTCCTGCAATGGGGTATTACACGCCATCGCGGCAAGCTGCGCCCTACAAGAAGTTTCTAAACGATGCATCCAATTAAAGGCTTCGCCCACCGTTCTACCGACAGTCAATAATCCATGATTGCGCAAAATCATAGCTTCAGCATTGCCAAGATCTCGCACCAAAATCTCTTGCTCATCCATATTGAGAACCACACCCATATAGTCGTGATAGCTAATCTTAAGAAAGCGCATTGCGGTTTGATTGATTGGTAACAAACCACACTGAAGTGATGAAATTGCCATGCCCGCGGGTGTATGCGTGTGAATAACACAGCCTACTTCAGGGCGCGCCTTATGCACGGCGCTATGCAATATATAGCCCGGCTTGTTAAATCCATAATTCAAGTCGCCAAAATCCGGCTTAAATAAGATTTCTCCATCGTGACTAATTTTGAGGAAACAAGAGGCAGTCATTTCTTCATACATCATTCCATATGGATTAGTCAAAAACGCATCCTCTTCACCTGGGACGCGAATGGTGATGTGGTTAGCCATCATGTCAGACATTCCATAATGGGCAATCAATCGATAGCATGCCGCCAAGTCAATGCGCGCTTGCCATTCCTCAGGACTAACACGATCCTTTAAAGAAGCTAGTTGTAAGCGTCCGAAACTCATTTTTATCACCTATTTATAGAGTTAATTGCGTAATCTACGTTAAGCACTCATTTTCGACCATAAGGTCGCCAATTTTCTAATTTTGACATCAGGGCTTTCCATCAATTCATCAGATAAATGCTTCGCAAGCTCCATACCCACCCTGGGCTCAGCCAGCTCTTGAAATTTATCCAGTAACTCTTGATCCGTGAGGGGTTCATCTGGATCGCCATGACGGGTATGTTGATGATGGGTATAAATGCTGCCATCACTCATTTCAATCTCTACTTTTGCTGAGCGGTGCACTGGAAACTTTGCAGCGCACTCCGGATCTACAAAAAGTTTGATCTTCTTTTCCATGGCACGAATTCGAGGGTTGTCCAAGGCGGTTGGCAAAAATGCCATTTCTCGGACTCGGCCCAAAATGATTCTTGCTGATACCGTGTATGTAAGACTAAATTTCGCCTCAAATGGCGATTGTGGATGCACATAATGACAAACATCCACGGTAGGCTTGTACGCCCCAACCCGTATCTGAGTAATTTTTTCAGCATCTATAGGGTATGCGCTTAAAAGATGGGAGACCGCATCGATTGCTGGAAAATTGTGTCCGCAGCAACCATGATTTTTAAATGTCATGTGCTCAATATTCCAGCCATGACCAAGATCCTCAAGCACCAAGTCCCAACGTGGGTTCTTGCATAAAGCGGCACCAAAGCCTGCATCACCCTCTAATAAATCAGGCGTCCCAGTCATGCCAGCATTGGCTAAAAGCGCTGCATTTAATCCAACCTCGGCAGCATGCCCAGCATGCATTGGTTTAGTCATCGAGTCAGAACGAAATGCTTGTTGTAGACCACTTGCAAATGTACCGGCGGTAGCCAAAGCATCACAAGCCTTACCAGCATCTAAACGCAATAAATATGCGCAGGCTGCGGCAGCGCCGAATACCCCGACCGTACCAGTAGTATGAAAGTACTGATAATGACTTGGTTGAATAACCTTACTGATTCTGGTTGAGACCTCATACCCAATAATGATGGCCTTCAATAAATTCAACAATGAATCATCATGCGCTTCAGCAAGTGCAAATGCAGCAGAGATTGTTGGACATGCAGGGTGATATGCACCATCACGAAAGATGTCATCAAACTCAGCAATATGACTAATCGTTCCATTGAGAAAAGCAGCAGCTCTAGAAAACGACTTTTGATCAGCGCCCGCAACCGTACAACCCCCCGCCCCAAGCTCTTCTTGGTAGCCATGTCGCAATTTTTTCGCAACTAGCGTATCACTTCCAGCAAGCAATGCACCATGCCAATCCAACAGTGCACGGCGTGCACTGTGGATAGCCTGCGCAGAAAAGTCAGCTTGCTGGCTCGCTGCAATGAATTCGCCGAATTTTTGTAACAGGGTCATAACTTACTCGGGTTTTGCACCAGAAGCCTTAACAACAGGCACCCATAGCAAATAATCATTACGCACAAATTTAGTAAATTCCTGCACATTCATCGGTATAGGATCCGCTCCCAAGCCTAATAATTTCTGCTTAATGGCAGGCTCCTCTAAGATACTCACAACGGTTTCATTTAACTTCTTAATAATGGCGGGATTTGTTCCTTCTGGCGCAAACAATCCAAACCATGCTCCCGTAGCAATATCTACACCCAACTCATTTAATGTAGGCAAATCAGGCATTGCACTGATTCGCTTTTTTGATGAAACCGCGATTGCATTGAGCTGACCAGCTTTGATCAGCGGCACTACAGAAGGTGCAGTGGCAAACATAAATTGCAAACGACCTGCAACTAAATCACGTGTTGCCTCAGCACCCTTGTAGGGAATATGGGTTGCATCCAAGCCGGTTTTTTGCGCAAACAAGAAACTAATAAGATGGGCGGTAGTTCCAATGCCAGTAGAACCATAATTCAGATTTCCCGAATGGCTTTTTGCATAAGCTAAGAACTCTTTCCAATTTTTAATTCCTAATGAACTAGGAACTACCAATATATTTGGCACATCCCCCAAAAGCGCTACTGGCGCTAATGCTTTTTGTGGATTGACGGCTAAATTTCCAAATAGGGTTGGATTGATTGAAATAGGACCAATGGAATTGGCGAGCAATGTATAACCATCAGGAGCGGCACGTCCCACAACTTCGGTACCCAAATTGCCCGCAGCGCCTGGCTTATTCTCTACCACTACTGGCACTTTCCAGCGAATACTCATTTGATTGGCAACCTCACGAGCCAATATATCCGTAGTTCCGCCAGCCGTAAACGAAACTATAATTTTGATAGGCTTATCAGGATAATTTCCTGCAGATTGTGCAAAAGCATTTGCAGCCAGAACAAACATACAGGCTATAAAAAATTTGATGTATTGCAAAACTCTCATGGCAGTTGTCTCTCTATGTATTTTTAATGTAGTGAATTTGAATCGGAAAACTATGCTCTCTGATTAAATCGTCTGTCAAATACTTCCTCAGCGATTCTATTTTTTAAGATTTCAATCGATCCTCCAGCAATCATCCAGCCCCGGGTTCTACGAACACAATACTCCACTAGGGTTTCTTGACTATATCCTGTAGCGCCCATAACTTGTAGCGACTCATTTGCCACTTCAAATCCGGTGGTATTGCAAATCAACTTTGCGGCGGTTGTTTCATATGCTGATGGCAGGCCACCCTCGGCATTAACAGCGGCCCTATACAGCATTAGTTGCGCGGCATCTAGCTTGACAGCCATTTCAGCAAACTTCCATTGAATTCCCTGAAACTCGCAAATTTGCCTGCCAAACTGCTCACGCACTTGAGCATATTCTTTTGCTTTATTAAAAGCATATCGACCCAATGCAAGAGAGCGTGAAGCATTTCCAATACGCTCAACATTAAATCCACTAATTTGCTTTTTAAATCCACCCGGACCCAACAACAGCGCTGAGTCCGGAATAAAACAATCCTCAAAATATAGCTGAGACCACTCTTCGCCACTCATAAAACTGTTAGGATTGCCAACCGTTAAGCCTGGTCTACCTCGCTCTACTAACACAGAGCCAATTCCATCCAAACCAGGACCAAATCGTACATACACCAAAAATAGACCTGCTTCGGGGCTATGAGTTGAAAATACTTTTGAGCCATTAATGAGATAGCCCCCATCAACTTTTTTTGCAGAGGTAACCAATTCAGTTACAGCGGAACCCGCTCCAGGCTCACTCATACCCAAACCTAAAATCTTTTTGCCAGCCAATAAATCCGGCAAGTACATTTCCTTTTGAGACTCGCTTGCATACTCCACAAACGTCCTTATGGCGCCAAAGTTACCAGCCTGCACCACATCGGCGGATTTTGGACAATGTAACGCCACCTCTTGAATAGCAATCACCGCATCCATCAAGGTTCCACCCATCCCACCATCTTTTTCGGGAAAGGCAATTCCAAGCAATCCTTGCGCGCTAATTTTTTTGGCAATATCCCATGGATACTCTGGGCTATGAGCCCTCTCTAAAGCGCCAGGCGCTAATTCCTTCTCTGCAAACTTGGCCACTGCATTCGCAAATGCCTGCTGCTCACTAGTCAACTGAAAATCCATTTTTACTCCTAATATTATTGATATTGCAATGTGACGCTTACTTATTCCACGCAATTTTGTGGAGTGCCTGCTACGTAAGAATTTATATTGTCAAAGGCAATTCCAAAATATGCCTCGTAGTTATCTTTCTCCACAAAACCAATATGAGGTGTGCACAGGCAATTGGGCAGGTGCAATAAAGGATGATTCGCCCCTAATACTGGCTCAGACTCATAAGTATCTACGGCAGCAAAGCCGGGTCTACCCTCTGCTAAGGCAGCCTCTAATGCACCAGCTTCAATTAATTCTGCACGGCTAGCATTTACCAATAAAGCGCTATCCTTCATAAGCGCTAAATCGGAGCGCTTCACAATTCCGCGCGTTTCATCATTCAGTCTTAATTGCAAACAAACAATATCGCTCTCACTAAAGAAGGCATCTTTTGATGTGGCTACGTCATATCCAGCTTGCCTAGCCTTTTCTAGGCTACTTGGACGCCCCCAAACCAACGGCTTTGCACCAAATGCTTTTCCTAACTCGCACATTTGCTTGCCAATGCGCCCAAATCCATAAACACCCAATACCTTCCCGCAAAGCTGAGCCCCTAGATGCCCTTGCCATTGACCATTTTTTAATCGATTGACTTCATCAACCAACCTTCTTAAGGCCGCCAAAATGAGGAGTACATTCAATTCCGCCGTAGCAGAACCAGACCCACGGCCATCCATGACAACGATACCTTTCTCCTTGCATGCCTGAAGATCAACATGGGAGGCTATTTTTCCAGTTTGGGATATGACCTTTAACTTGGGTAAGCGGTTGAGCAACTCCCTGCTAATGAAGGTCCTCTCACGTATCAACACAATCGCATCCGCATTCTTATAACGCTGCGCTAGAGCATCAACCCCAACCACCGTATTATTAAAAATTTCCACGGTATGGTTCTGCAATTTAGCAAAGCACTTGAGATGACGGACACAATCTTGGTGGTCATCAGAAATAACAATGTGCATCCTAGTTCCTTACTTATTCAAATAATGCGTGCAGTTCTGCACGATGAAATCCGGGTCCACTTTGCTTTTCAAGAAGATCCATTTGTGCATTTAATTTTTCCAGACCAAGCGTGCGTGCCACAAATACAGGGCCGCCTTGCCACTTCGGAAAACCGTAGCCGTTTACTAGTGCGACATCGCAATCCGTTGCGTCTCGAACCACATGCTCGCAAACCAAGTGAGCAATCTCATTGATCATTGCCAGCAAAACACGATCGATAATTTCAGCGGCGGAAAACTGCCTACGTACAATACCCTTTGCCTTGCTAGCCTCTTCAATAATGTGGTGCACCCCTGGATCCTCGGAGCGCTCGCCAGAATTTGCATCATAGCGATAGTAACCAGCACCTGTTTTACGACCCAGTCGACCGGCGATACATAAACTATCAGGAATGGTGACATAGCGGTGAGCAGGGTTACGCGTGGCTGCTTGACTCTTGCGCATACCCCAAGCAATATCCAGGCCGGACATATCACCCACCGCAAAAGGGCCCATCGCAAAACCATAGTCTTCTAAAGCTTTATCGATTTGAGCGGGATAAGCCCCCTCTTCCAACATAAACTCACATTGACGGCGATATGCGGCATAAATTCGATTTCCAATAAAGCCAAAAGCATTCGCACTAATGACCGGGGTCTTACCCAATCTTTTTGCCAGTTGCAAACCCGTGGCGATTGCCACCGCTGAGCTACGCAGACACCGCACGATTTCAATCAACTTCATGACTTGAGCTGGACTAAAGAAATGCAATCCAAATACCCTACTTGGGTTTTCCAGTCGAGAAGCGATGGCATCAATATCTAAATATGATGTATTAGATGCTAACAATGCATCCTGCCGAGCATGCTCTTCGATCTTCCGAAAGACTGCATGCTTTACCTCAATATCTTCAAATACAGCTTCAATTACTAAATCAGCATTATGGATTTTTTTCCAATCGGCTGAATAAGTAAATTGTGTCAAGATCTGCGATACCCTATCGGCGCTCATCTTGCCATTTTGAAGACGAGACTCATAAAAAGATCTAACCTTGTTTGAGCCATTCGTCAGGGCAGCCTCATTTTGATCCAATAGCAATACTTCATAACCCGCTGTTAAGCAGGCAATCGCAATTCCAGTGCCCATAGTTCCGGCACCGATCACTGCTATATGCTTCAACTCTATAGGCTTAACATCATCGGCATCGAAGGTGCGAAAAAGTTTGCGTTCAGCAAAAAATTGATGGCGCAATGCTTTCGCCTCAGTTGAAACTCGCAAATCCTGAAAGGTAGCTCGCTCTAAAGCAAGGGCCTGATCTATTGGCATCGATACGGAATTACATATCATTTCGATTGCCTTTTGAATATTAGGTCTATTCTTTCCAGCCTTCAGAGCTTTTTGCGAAGCCACCACCACATCAGCATCATTCGCTTTAGGTGTCACAAGATCACGAATCCGGGACTTACTCCCCACTAAGCTCTTGGCGAGAGTAATCGCCTCTTCCAACAAATGCTCCCGAACCACTTTACTAACTAAACCTAATTTCAAAGCCTCTGGTGCTTTGATTCGAGCGCCGCTACAAATATAGTCAATCGATTTTTCAACGCCAATTAACCGGGGCAAACGTTGCGTACCACCTGCACCAGGAATGATGCCCAACGTAACCTCAGGCAAACCCACCACTGCACCGTCTTGAGCGATACGGGCATCGCAAGCTAGCGCCAACTCAAAACCACCACCAAGAGCTGCGCCATGAATGGCACAAACTACAGGTTTTGGGCAATTCTCGATTGCTGCAATTACCTCAGGCAAATGCGGCTCAGCCAAGGGCAAAGCAAATTCTTTAATGTCCGATCCAGCAATAAAGGTGTTGCCAGAGCCAATAATGACTGCGCATTGAGCTTGTTGATTACGCCCTAATTCTGCAATAGCCTCTCGGAGCCCTTTGCGAACCTCAATAGAACCAGCATTAATCGGGGGGTTATTCACGGTAATGACCATGACACCTGACTCAATCTGGGAAGTCACTTTGTAATTTATAGACATATTCATTTAAACCACTGCACTAAAAGTGAATTAACTTGCTCTGGCTTTTCATATTGCACCCAGTGACCAACATCCAAAATAATTTCAGCTGAACGATTCTGTTTTTCGCTGACTAGTTTTTCCACAAGATACTCAGGAGTACAGGTAATGTCATGCTCCCCCCATATCATTAATACAGGTCCTGCATAAGCTTCAAGCTGTTCTGCCAAGCCCCCAGGCCTGGCAATGGGCCTACTTCTAAAACGAGTGGCAACGCATGCGTCTTGATGTATGCGTATTGCCAAAGAATCAATCCTGTCATACGAACTCAACATTTGCAGATACAGATTCTCACGCATAACTCGCTGCAACTCTTGCTGATGACCGTTGGCATAAAGCTCCCTCCATGCCAGCAATTCTCCGCGTGGACGTCGTGGACCACCATGACCAGCACTACCCAATAAGGCCAATTTTGTGATGCCAGGCCTTTGATTTGCCAAGTGTGCCGCCACAAACCCACCAAATGAAAAGCCGGCAATTTGGATTTGCTTATCTTTTCCTATTAAGTCATTAATCGTGCCCACCAATGGAGAAATCATTCCAGCTTTAAGTTGGCTATCAAAAAAAGATGAATTCCCAAAGCCTGGCATATCGGGAACAAATACATGAAAGTGCTCTGATAACTCTTCAACATTGCGATGCCAATGCTCCCAGCTACCATGACCACCATGAAGCAGGATTAAGGGTATACCTTCGGTTTTAGCATCTCCGAATTCATGCCACGAGACATGCCCCTCACCATAAGAGACTTCATGAATAGTATGCGCCTGCATTAGTTTCATATCATTTAAAAACTGCGATTCCATCGGCAGCTTTTACACCTTGGCCTTCATCAAACACAAAGATCGGATTAATCTCGCACTCTAATAGGCGATCCTCCAGAGTAGCCACCATATTTGAGAAGTTCACTATGGCTTTTGTTAACGCACCAACATCAGACTTAGCCCTACCTCTATATCCATCAAGTAATGGCCAGGTCTTTAATTCGCGCAGCATTTCGAGAGCCTCTTCTTCTGATAATGCCTGACCCGGTGCAATTAAACGCATTTGCGTATCTTTAAACAACTCAGCAGTAACGCCCCCCATCCCAATCAAAATGGCCGTTCCCAATGGATCACGATGCATCCCTACCATGAGCTCAAGACCACCCTGCACCATTTCTTGTGCCAAAAAATACTCAATATTGGAGTCCGTTTTGGATTGAACTTGCTTGGACATCAATTGCATTCTTTGCAATACCTCCGCAGACGGAACATTCAAAGCCACGCCACCCACTTCAGTTTTATGAGTAATCTCACCCGACAAAATCTTTAAAACGATTTTTTCTCCTAAAGACTCCAAATTATTAAGATCGGGGTTGTGCAAACCCAACTTTATCTCGCGCACACTTGGAATACCAAAGATAGAAAAAAGGTGTTTTGCCTCATGCTCATCGAGGGAACCGCGCAAGTCAGCAATGTTAAGGCTTGCTGGAGTTGATGCTATTGCTCCTTGCTTAGTTAACTGAGATTTCAATTGATTAGCATGCAGCATGCTACCCAAGGCAACACTGCAGCTCTCTGGCTGAGAAAATGCCGGGACATCCAATCTTGTCATTAGAGCGCTCGCAATCGGCGCATGTGGACTAACGTAGGCAATGACCGGCTTATCACTTCTTGTCATGCAATCGCGCACTGCTCCCGCCATCAAATCGGGCATAGCCAAACTTGATGAGCCTAAAATTAGTATCAATGCATCATAAGTAGGGCTGTCCAATAAAGCGCTAATCGCGCCACGCAACAAATCAGGTTGCAACCCCGCAAGAGTGACATCAATCGGATTGCGATCAAGGACTGCTTGATCGCCTGGCTGCAAAGCACGTAAACGCTCAGCAGTTTTCTCATCTGGTGCTGGCGTCTCAAAACCCCACTCACCCAAACTATCCGCCACTAGCGTTCCCGCACCCCCAGTAGAAGTTAAGATTGCGACGCGTTTGCCCTTGAGCACCCTACCCGATGAAAGTGCGGCAGGAATATCAAGAAAATCTGAAAACTGATTAGCGCGAATAATCCCCGTTTGTTTAAACAAGGCGTCATACATTTTGTCGGTACCTGCTAATGCCCCTGTATGCGATATTGCCGCCCGAATTCCCGCCTCAGATTTTCCGACCTTATAAACCACAATGGGCTTACCTGCTTGCTTTGCTCTTAAAGCCGCAGCCCTAAACCTCTCTGGGTAGCGAATGCTCTCAATGTACAAAACGATCACTTTTGTACTTGGATCTTCAACAAGATAGTCAACAAAATCCGCCAAACCCAAGTCCGCTTCATTGCTTGTAGAAACAAGTTTGGATAAACCAAGACCTCTAGCGGCGGCTCGGGATAGTAGCGATCCTAAAATACCCCCACTTTGTGAAATGACGCTCACAGCACCCTTGGGAAATTCATCCATCTCAAGCGCACTACTAGGAGACAAAGGAATGTCATCGGTAATATTGACCATGCCAATCGTATTGGGTCCAAGTATTCGCATGCTCCCTGTAGCTTGAATTAATTGCTCCTGCTTCTTCAAGCCCTCAGGACCGTGTTCCGCAAAACCACTTGTTAAGACAATCGCCGCGGGAGTGCCGATAGCGGCAAGCTCTTTAACAGCAACAAGCGTCTTATCAGTACCCACCATCACAATGGCAACATCAGGAGTTTCGGGCAAACTCTCAATATCAGGGTAGCACTTCAGCCCTGCAATTTCCTCTACCCGAGGGTTAATTGGATAAATCTTTCCCTTAAAGTGATGTTTTTGCAAATATGCAATTGGCCTGCCTGCAGTTTTCTTGGGATCAGTTGATGCGCCAATCACGGCAATACTGCGAGGCTCCATCAACTTCTGAATTGCACTACTCATATCTTTACCTTACTTATCTTTTTGAAGCTGCTGCTTTTTCTAAAAATGCCATTACAGATTCGCGATGCTCTGTACTTGTATAACAAATCCCCTGCGCTTGACTGCCTTGCGCAAATACCTGTGCCGCAGTCATTTCAAACGTTTGATCCAAAATAGTTTTACCCAAAGCGAGCGCAGTAGCAGATCCCCGTGTTAACTCCTTAGCCCAAGATTGGGCTTGAGTTACCAGCGATTGGCCATCAGCAACTTTATCGACAATGCCAATGCGGACGGCCTCATCGAGTTCAACTTTTCTGCCTGAGAAAATTAACTCTTTTGCCTTTACTAAACCAACCCGTCTCGGCAAAAAATACATGCCTCCACCATCTGGAATAATGCCGCGGTGAATATATGACCAAGTGAAATTCGCCGCATCTGAGGCGATAATGAAATCACACGCTAATGCAGTATCTGCTCCTAAACCAGATGCGGGACCATTCACTGCGGCAATCGTGGGCTTAGGCATTGTGTGCAAAAGAGAAACGGCGTGATGCACGCGTTGCTGGCGGTGCCAACCGTTATAAGCCACCTCTCCAGCAGGAGCCTTCATCCGCTTCTCCATTCCGGAAATATCTCCGCCTGCGCAAAACCCCTTACCATTACCCGTTAAGACTAGAGCTCGAATAGATTTATCCGCCGTAATCATTTCTAGAGCTTCGATAAATTCCGAACGCATCTCATCGCTCATAGCATTCCGCTTTTCTGGGCGATTTAAGCGCAGTGTCGCTATACCATCTTCAACCGAGAGCTCAACCAATTTGAATGTCATCACAATTTCCTTTGAAATTATTTAATCTGGAGTAATGTTGGCATCTTTAATCACAGTGCGCCAACGAAGTTCTTCTATTTTTAAAAACTTAGCGAAGTCTTCTGGGGATCCCGTTTTAATAATGAGACCTTCGCTCTCAACCCTACTCTTGAATGCTGGAGTTTGAACGCCTTTTTTAATGGATGCATTTAATCTATTAATCACATTAGATGGTGTGCCAGCTGGCGCGATATACCCATACCAACTTCCAGCAGAGTATCCTGGCACGCCACTTTCGGAGACCGTTGGCAGCTTCGACAAAGCAGGAGTGGTTGATCGCACTGGCGTAGTAACAGCCAAGGCGCGCAATTTACCCGCCTCCACCAGACTTCCAACTGCCGATGCAGTGGCAAACATAACATCAACTTGTCCGCCAATCACATCCGTCAAGGCTGGTCCAGCGCCTTTGTAAGGTACATGCGTTAGCTTGGTACCTGCCATAGAGTTGAATAATTCACCTGCAAGATGGGCAGAGGTTCCTCCACCTTGGGATGCGTAAGAGAGTTTTCCTGGATTCGCTTTTGCAGCCGCAAGAAATTCCGCAAAATTTTTATATGGACTATTTTCGGAGACCACCACAATATTTGGAGAAACCCCAACCAAAATAACGGGTGCAAAATCCTTATCCTGCGAATACGGTAATTTTGTTTTTAAACTCGGATTTACAGCGTGCGCAAGCGTTGCGACAACAAGGGTATAGCCATCTGACGGACTCTTCGCAAGCGCATCCGTTCCAATGATGGTGCTTCCACCAGGCTTGTTGTCAATCACAATGGCCTGACGTAAATCCTCACCCATAGGAACGGCCAGTGTTCTTGCCACAAGATCAGTACCGCCTCCTGGCGCAAATGGAACAATGACTTTGATGGGCTTATCAGGATAAGCGGCAACTGCAGCGCCTACAGAAAAATATCCAAGCACGCCTACCAATATCAAAGTTATAAAAGTGAGTCGTTTTTTGCTGAAATAACTATAAAACAAGAGGGTCTCCATCCGTTTAAGGTAATTTTTTTAATGACAAAGTATCCCCCCAAGATCACAATATTTTTATGGTCTAATTCCACTAGATGGAATTAAAAAAGCCCTCCTCCAAACTCAATCGTTCCCTAGAGCGGGGAATGGAGATCCTGCGCTGCTTCAAACCAGGAATGAATTTACTTGGGAACAGTGAAATTGCAGAGCGTACAGGGCTAGCACCCTCTACCGTCAGCCGTTTAACGCAAACCCTTGTTTTATCTGGTTTTTTAGAGCACGATAAGCAAAAATCTGCATATCGACTGGCGCCAACAGTGTTGAGTCTTGGGCATGCATATAAAACCAGCTCTCAAGAACTTAGGGCGATTGAGCCCCTCATGCGCAAGGCCTCTGAAAAATTAAAACTCAATGTTGGTTTAGCGGTAGCCGATCGCCTTGAAATGGTTTACTTGGAATCGATTCGCTACACCAAAAAAACAGCCTTAAGAGCAGTAGCCGCCGGTCAACGCGTCCCAATAGAGAGAACATCATTGGGTAGGGCCTGGATTGCAAAATTACCACCCAAAAATAGACTCGAACTATTGTCACAACTTCAAGCATCAGGCATTAAAAATTGGTCTCAAATTGAGAAAGAGATAAAAAATGCAATTACATCAATGACGGAACGAGGGTATTGCATTGCCACTTGGCTTCCTGAAATATCAGCCATCTCCACTTTCGTGGAATTCTCAAATGGAAAGTATGCTTCTTTGAATTTCAGTACCCCCGCTGAGAGCGACTTAAGTAATTATTTAGAAGATTACGTTCAGGCACTTTTTGAATTAAAAGATAAGATTGAATCTGAAATTATCAAAATTAACCATTCTTAATGGAAATGAATATGAAACCTGTATACATCTGCGATGCGATAAGAACACCAATTGGCCGTTATGGTGGAGCTTTATCGGCCGTACGTGCCGATGATTTAGGTGCCATCCCCATTAAAGCATTGATGGAACGCAACCCACAAGTAGATTGGAATGCCGTAGATGAGGTGATTTATGGATGTGCCAACCAAGCTGGCGAAGACAATCGCAACTTAGCGCGGATGAGTTCATTACTGGCGGGTTTATCCACTGATATTCCAGGTGCAACCATTAACCGTCTCTGCGGATCAGGAATGGACGCGATCGGAACAGCCGCTAGAGCAATTGCCTGTGGAGATATTCATTTAGCCATCGCTGGTGGTGCAGAAAGCATGAGTCGCGCACCTTTTGTCATGCCTAAAGCAGAATCTGCATTTTCTCGCGGGCATTCATTACAAGACACTACGATTGGCTGGCGGTTTATTAATCCATTAATGAAAAAAGCTTATGGCGTAGATTCGATGCCAGAAACAGCAGAAAATGTGGCCGATGACTACAAGATCAATCGCGCCGACCAAGATCTCATGGCGCTGCATAGCCAAAATAAAGCAGCAGCTGCGCAAGCAAATGGTCGACTTGCTAAAGAAATTACACCCGTGGTAATTCCTCGGAAAAATGGGGATCCGATTGTTATTCATCACGATGAGCATCCTCGCGCAACCACGTTAGATGCGCTTAGCAAACTCAAACCAATCGTACGTCCTGATGGAACCATCACCGCAGGAAATGCTTCGGGCGTCAATGATGGTGCCTGCGCCCTACTACTTGCTAGCGAAGAAGCTGCGAAAAAGTATGGACTTAAGCCGAGAGGAAAAATTTTAGGCATGGCGACTGCTGGCGTACCCCCCAGAATTATGGGCATTGGTCCTGCACCAGCAACACAAAAAATATTAAAGCGCTTAAATATGTCAATTGATCAAATGGATGTCATTGAATTAAATGAAGCATTTGCAGCGCAAGGTTTAGCGACCCTTCGCCAGCTTGGTGTAGCTGATGATGATGCGCGCGTAAATCCAAATGGTGGAGCTATAGCACTTGGTCATCCACTGGGCATGAGTGGTGCTAGATTAGTCACTACTGCACTAGTGGAACTTGAAGAGCAACAAAAACGTTATGCGCTATGTACGATGTGTATCGGTGTTGGGCAAGGCATTGCTATGGTGATTGAACGCATTTAATCATCAATGTCATATTCACCAGCCCATACAAAACACAATGCAGGATGGCTGTCACCTCTAAAACATCGCGTTTTTCGATCGCTTTGGTCCGTATGGTTAGTAGCCAATATTTGCATGTGGATGAACGATGTAGCCGCAGCATGGGCCATGACTTCACTCACTACATCCGCAACTCTAATTGCCTTAGTCCAAACCGCCTCCAGTCTCCCGGTATTGCTTCTAGGCATACCTAGTGGTGCTATGGCTGACATCATTAATCGCAAACATTACTTTCTGTTTGCACAAATTTGGCTTACTACAAACGCAACAGTACTGATGTTGTTTTTAGTGTTTGACGCACTCAACCCCTATTTACTCTTGTTACTTACTTTTACCAATGGGATTGGCTTAGCCATGCGTTGGCCAATCTTCGCAGCAATTGTTCCGGATCTTGTTCCACGCGATATTCTGCCTTCAGCGCTCGCCCTAAATGCAATTGCTATGAATACCTCCAGAATTGTTGGCCCACTCACAGCAGGAGCCATCATTGCGGCAGCAGGCAGCATGTATGTTTTCGCCCTGAACATGATCCTCTCGCTCTTCACGGTCATCATTGTGATGCGGTGGAAATATCAAAACTACGTTTCCGCCCTGCCTGGAGAGCGTTTTATTGGCGCAATGAGAGTTGGAATGCAATTTGCCTGGCAATCCAACAGAATGCGCACGATCATTGCCAGAGGATTTTTATTTTTCTTTCAATCCACCGGACTCATCGCCCTACTACCCGTGATTGCAAAAGACCATTTTCAAGGGGATGCCCATACCTTCACCCTACTTCTTTCTTCATTGGGCCTGGGAGCAATTATTGCCGGATCTCAATTACCTCGACTCAGAGCTAGCTTAAAAACAAGCAATCTGATTACCTATGGACTCATGGTCTTAACAGCAGCATCCACCGGAGTAGTTCTTGCCCCTAATTTATGGTTAGCATCTCTCTTGATGATGCTGTGTGGTGCGGCATGGATTTCCGTTGCCAACTCATTAACCACTTCAGCGCAAATGACGTTACCAGGATGGGTTCGAGCAAGAGGCATGTCCATCTATCAAATGGGATTAATGGGGGGAGGCGCAGCAGGTGCCGCAGTCTGGGGAAAAATTGCAACCGAGTTTGGGGTCACAACCAGCATCATTGCCAGCGCTATTTTTGGCCTACTAGTACTCTTCTTTATTCGCAAACATCGCATTGATAATCATCCGCTAGAGGATTTCACTCCAGTTTGTCCGATTGAACATCCTCAAGCGAGTCCTGACATGGATATGAATGCAGGCCCAGTCATGATCTCAATTGAGTATCAAGTTCATTTAGATAAAGTCGAGGAATTTAAAAAGGCAATGGCGAAGTCTCGTAAGTCTCGCCTGAGACAGGGTGCTCTGTCTTGGAGTCTGTTTGATGACATAGAAAATCCTGGAAAATTTATTGAATACTTTGTATTCGATACTTGGGCCGATTACCTCAGACGATTTGATCGCTTTACCGTTGAAGATCTCAAAATGCAAGAAGATCGACATCGATATCACATCGATAAACATCCCCCCAAGATAACTAGACGTGTTGCCACATCAATAAAAGATTAATCCAGCTTGATTCCAGCAGCTTTTACGGCAGCGTCCCACTCCCGCTGTTCAGCACGAATATATTTCAAAACCGCAGCGGGATCTCCATACATTGGCGAACTGGCTTCTTCGCGAAGTTTATTAATTAAACTTGGATTTTTAAGCACCCGTTGAGCTGCCTCATTAATTTTTTTGATGGCCTCTTGAGGCGTTCCGTTTGGAGCAACTAAGACTTTCCAATCGGTTGCCTCAAACCCCCTGTAACCTTGCTCACCCACAGTTGGAACAGTTGGAAGGATAGATGCTCGACTACCCGATGTTACTGCCAATGCCCGCAACTTTCCACCTGCGATCATTCCCAATACTGATTGCGGGGTCGCAAACATAAAATCCGTTTGCCCACCAATCAAATCAGTGATTGCAGGAGATGCTCCTTTATAAGGAATATACGAAACCACATACCCTGCTTTACCGGCAAACATCTCTCCCGCGATATGGCCAACCGTTCCAGCACCCGCAGTAGCTTGCTTATAAAAATCAGGTTTAGCTTTTGCCGCCTTAACTAAATCGGTTAATGATTTCCATGGTGAGTTTGATGACACTACAAGCACCATCGGCACCTCTGCTACCAAGGCAACTGGCACCAAATCATTCACCGAATCAAATGGCATCTTAGAAATTAATGCTGGGTTGATTGCCAAGTTAGAGGTCTGGCCCATGCCAATGGTATATCCATCTGGCTTGGCCTTAGCAACAAACTCCATGCCGATGTTGCCACCTCCGCCGGGTTTGTTATCTACCAAAATTGTCCATTTCAGATCGGCGCTGATTTTTTCAGCCATCATCCGAGCGACAGTATCCGTTCCACCACCTGGTGTATAGGGAACAATTAGCTTTATAGGCCGGTCTGGAAAATTTTGCGCCAAACATAGTCCAATAGACATAAAAGTCAATGTCAATGCTTGCAAAAGTATTCTCATACTATCCTCTATTTTATTCGTGGAGCCATCAAAATACTCCCTGTACTTGACTCAGTTACCAACAACAATTTTTTATCCAAACTAAAACATACATTTGTAGTCGTTTGTCCAGTGGGAGACTTTATATAAGTTTGTATTTCACCACGATGGTTAAGTTGAAACACGCCGCCTAAGCTAGCGTGTGCTACGTATAAGTTATCTTCTTCATCCATCGCCATACCATCAGGGCCGCTCGTACCAAAGAAATTCTGAAAAGCCCCTGCCTTACCCGTTGTCTTGTCTTCAAAGATTGGCATGCGCCAAATGTTATTAGCCCTGGTAGCAGCTACAAATAAGAAGCGCTCTGAACTATCAAAGACTAAGCCATTAGGACTCGGTACATTACCGGCAATTTCATGCAACCTACCTGAAGGCTCTAGGCAATAGACCCTACCAATTGGGTCATGCAAACCCGTTTGACCTTGATCAGTAAAAAATAAGTTGCACTTGGAATCAAATATCAAATCATTCAAACCTAAAAATGGCTTATCAGTACCCGCCATTACTACTTCAACAGCAGGATTTTTTGGATCAATACGAAGTAAGCCAATTTTGTGATCTGCAACCCACAAGTTCCCTTGCGCATCAATAGCTAAGCCATTTGGCCAACCGTCATACTGAATCACTAACTCCCACTCAAGCGCTGGACTGATTCTAAAGATTCGTCCATATGGAATATCGGTAATGTAGAGATTGCCATTCTTATCAAATACCGGTCCCTCAATAAAGCTGTCAATGGTTTGGCCGGGTTTATTGATATTGGCCCAAGCGTTTTCTTTTGGCAAACGAAACTGACTAGGCATCTGCGTCAGCACTTGCGCTTCAATTACCTTAGGCGGTTGAAAGTTTAGATTCCACATATAGCTTTAATTATTCCGGTTGCAATCCAGCCTTTTTAGCCGCTGCACCCCAAATAACCGTCTCTCCTTTAATGAATTTCTTAAATTCTGCTGGCGTGAGATTACCCGGTTCGGCACCAACAGCAGCAAAGCGCTCTTTCATCACAGGATCAGACAAACCTTTTTTCATATCAGCAGCCAATTTATCAATAATGACTTTTGGGGTATCCCTTGGCGCAGCTAAGCCGAACCAGTTACTTACCTTATATGCTGGCAGACCCGCCTCTTTGAAGGTTGATACATCCTTCATTGCAGCAATGCGCTTATCCCCAGTAATTGCTAACGCTCGAATCTTGCCGCCATTCAATTGCGCAATTGCAGTTGGAGCAGCAGTAATAGCAAAGTCAACTTGTCCAGATAAAACCGCCAACATTGCCTCGCCAGCACCTTTATATGGCACATGTGAAACATCAATATCAGCAACCTGTTGGAAAATTTCAGCAGACAAGTGGGTTGAGCTGCCAGCACCACCAGAGCCGTAATTTAATTTACCGGGATTCTTTTTAGCGAAAGCAATCAACTCAGCGACTGTTTTATAAGGAGAGGTAATGGGTACAACTAATACCACAGGGGTTTGAGTAATCACACCAATTGGCTCAAGATCTTCAGCATGATTCCATGGCAACGTTTTAAATAATGAAGGCAACATTGCATAGGTTGTATCGTTTGCCAGCAAGGTGTATCCGTCCGGAGCGGCTTTGGCAACATAGCTCGTAGCAATCGTTCCAGATGCGCCAGTTTTATTTTCGACAAAGAATGATTGCTTTGTCATTTCAGTTAACTTTTGAGCAATTTGTCTTGCTGAATAGTCCGCCGTTCCTCCGGCGCTATATGGAACAATAATTTTTACGGGCCTGTCTGGATAGTTTTCCGCTAAACACACGGTCATTCCCAAAAGACTCAACAAACCAACCAATCCAAAAATAATCTTCTTGTTCATCTTCGATCCCTTTAAATATGAACTGCGCCGTTTGCCGCAAATTTTGAAATTTGATCTTCGCCGTAACCCAAGTCAACAAGAATCTCCTTGGACTGCTCCCCTGCCTTAGGTGGGTTATGACGAACACCAAGTCGTTTACCATCCATCAAGAGTGGCAATAGAGGTGTTGTTGTTTCCGCCCCAGCTTTAGGACCATCGGTGATCTTGATTGGCGCTAATCCACCTGTTGCAATTAAGTGAGGGTCATCAAACAACCGCTCTGGCTTAGTAATAGGTGCAAATGGCAGTCCATTCTTTTCGAAGATATCGCTAATGTGCTTCGCTGAAAAATCGGCCAGACGCCTTCTAACTTCAGGAATTAATGTTGGCCTAGCTTGCACACGCTGATTATTTAGCTTTAATGTTGGATCTTCATAAAGATCAGCAAATCCAAAAGCATCACAAAAAATCTTCCACTGCGTATCAGATACTACGGCCAAGAAGATCTTTTCCCCGCCCTGGACTTCAAATACATCATAGATCGCCCATGCGGAAATGCGACTTGGCATTGGCTTAGCAGCATTACCTGTAACGGCATACTGCATCATGTGCTGGCCAACTAGGAATACATTGTTTTCAAATAGCGAACTCTGAACTTCCTGACCTTCTCCGGTGATATCGCGTTGCCGCAATGCAGCCATTACCCCAATTGCTCCAAAGATGCCACCCATAATATCGTTGACTGATGTACCAGCACGCAGTGGGCGATCTTCTGGGCCAGTCATATAAGCTAGACCGCCCATCATTTGGACCACCTCATCCAAGGCGGTTCGATGGTCGTATGGACCTGGCAAAAAACCTTTATGAGAGACATAGATAATCTTAGGATCACTCTTTTTTAGAGTGTCGTAGTCAAGCCCCAACTTAGCCATTGTTCCAGGCTTAAAGTTCTCGCTCACTACATCAGCGCTAGCTACAAGCTTTTTGACAATCTCAATGCCTTCGGGAGTTTTCATGTCTACCGCAATGCTTTTCTTGTTGCGGTTGAACATTGGGAAAAATCCTGCTCCTGAACCTAATAAATTTCTAGTCTTGTCACCATCAATCGGCTCAACCTTAATCACATCGGCGCCTAAATCGCCCAATATCATTCCGCAGGTTGGTCCCATAACCATGTGTGTGAACTCAACAACACGAACTCCTTCATACGGCAATTTATTCTTAGTGCTCATTAGTTACTCCAATGTGTTGCTGGCTCAAAGCCTTTTGGAACACCGGCCTCTGGAACCATGCCATAGATCGCCTCATTTGGAACACCAATTTGCAATGGCTGACGAGCTTCAAATAAGAGATCTAAATTAACCCCTGTTTTGATTCCCATCGCTTCAAACATAAATACAAGATCCTCTGTCACAACATTTCCTGATGCGCCCGGCGCGTATGGGCAACCACCCAAACCACCCATCGAAGAGTCAAATGATGTCACCCCTTCTTCATATGCAGCCAAACAATTAGCTAATCCAAGCCCACGTGTGTTGTGCAAATGCGCAGCTCCAGCCTTATCTCCAATTGCTGCTTTCAAACGCTTGAATAATCTTTTGATTTGAGCTGGATTAGCATAACCGGTTGTGTCTGACAGACCAGACTCATCTGCACCAGCGGCAATAACTTGCTCGGCCATCCAAATGACCTCATCTTCCGGAACCAATCCTTGCAGAGTGCATCCGAATGCGGTAGCTATTCCTGCTTCAACCTTAACGTGGGGGGCGTAATCTTTTCGATATTGAGCAATTTTTTTAACTTCCTCAATCATCTCCTCGCGCGTCTTTCGAACATTTGCCAATGAGTGAGCTGCACTCGCTGAGACAGGAACTGTAACCTTATCCACCCCCGCTTCGATCGCGGCCTGAGCACCTTTAAGATTCGGTACTAAAGCCATTACCGTCAAACCTGGAAGGTTTTTAGCGTAGCGCACCACCTGATCTGCATCGGCCATTTGTGGCAAAAGTTTTGCAGGGACAAATGAAGCAACTTCAATCTCACGAATGCCAGCTGTATACAAAGCATCAATCCATGCATTCTTTTTTTCTGTAGGCATGATCGACTTGATGGATTGCAACCCATCTCTTGGACCAACTTCACTAATCAGAATATCTGTTGACGTCGAATTCATTGCGTTCTATCCTATAGAATATAGTTCTATTATTTAATCACACAAGATTGAGGTTGTCCATGCCCAAAATATCGAGCAAACAAAATAGCGTCAAAATTGCCCTTTCTGATACTGGGGTAGCCTCTGTAGATAAAGCACTAGGCATCTTGAGACTGTTTCATTCCGATGCTCCCGAACTTTCCTTAATGCAGATTGCAGAACGAACAGGCTTGTATAAAAGTACCGCCCTGCGCATGCTAGCCTCCCTCGAGAGCGCATTACTTGTTATAAAAAAAATGGACGGCAAATACGCTTTAGGCCCAACTATCGCATCCTTATATGCTGCGTATCAACATCAACAATCCCTTGAAGCCATAGTTATGCCCATACTGAATAAACTCATGCGGATAACCCACGAAAGCGCCGCCTTTCATGTGCGTCAAGGTGATAAGCGCCTTTGTCTGTATCGAGTAGATTCGAATCAAGCGCTACGAGATCACATCAAAGTAGGCGACTTACTTCCCATTGACAAAGGAGCTGGTGGAAAAGTTTTACGAGCCTTTGAGGGGTCTAAAGATAAAGCTTCAGCGCAAATTCGTAAAGATATGGTGCTAGCAATTACTGGCGATCGCGTTAAAGAAATATCAGGGATCTCCGCCCCAGTCTTTAATGCTGAAGGCCTAGTTGGCGTGATTACCTTGACAATGCCAACCTATCGGTTTAACCCCAAAATGGCTGCCACCATCAAAAGTAACGCTAAAGCGTTAACAGAATTACTAGGAGGTCAATTCCAAGCTCAAGTTTAGTCGCCCACCCTAAGAAACCAGAGGGGAATCAAGAATCCGTGATTTCTCAATTCCCCTCTTGTTTTTTACAACAGCACTGCGACTAGCTGTTGCTATTTAGGACTTGCTTCATTTCAGATTCATGACGCTTAGTGTTTTTCAAGACAGCTCCATACGACAAAATCATGATGGCAGCCAATGAGATGCCGTTGAAGTTGTTCATCAAGTTGTTTAATGTATTCATCTGTTTCTCCTCTGCTTTAATTACTTAGTTGTTTACTTAGTTATTACTAGACTACCGAGTTAAAAGCTCATGAAATGAGCTAGTTAAAAATTGTGGTTTTTTCTGTGCTTCATTCATATATTTCATGGGCTTCCTAACGAGCGATCGGCAACTCATCCCACTTAGTGGTGTAGTTGGGTGATCGATTGTTTGAGCGCATTTGCCAGGCTTTTTTACTGTCTTGCGTACCCGAAGCTGCTGACTGAATCGCTGCATTTCCAAAGCGCGTATTAATCTCATCCATTACCTTCATGAGGTGCGCTGATTTACCCTTACTCTCAAGATCCTCAAAGAGCGATTGCTGAACGCTGGGCTTATCGCTAATGCAGTTCAGAATGACTCCTGCTTTCTTATAACGAAAGTTCGGTTGATAAATTTGCTTCAGACCTGCTAGCGCTGCATTGGTTAGTGTTAGCGTGTTATCTGTTGGATCAGCCAATGGAATGGTGATGCTTTGATGATGCTGCGGCTCGTATTGCTTAAATGGGTTGGTCTGAATAAACACAGTTAACGCGCCAGTCACCCCATCCTGCCCCCTCAACTTCTCTGCAGCTCTCGCGACATGAGTGGCTACCGATTGGGCTAGCTCAGCCTGGCTAGTAACTAACTTACCAAAGCTACGTGAAGCAATGATTTGTTGCTTGTCTGCTGCCACTTCTTCTAACTGCAAGCAGGAAGTACCTCGCAGTTCATAGCAAAGGCGCTCCATCACCACGCCATATTGCTGACGCATAGCCTGTGGTGAAGCGCATAGCAAATCAAACACACTATGAATACCCTGTGCTTTGAGTTTTTTATTTAGCTGGCGACCAATACCCCACACTTCACCAACCTCAGTCTCACTCATCCATTGATAGAGCTCTTCTTTAGGCATTGCTTGCACATCGCATACACCAGAGAATGAAGCATGTTTCTTGGCTAAATGATTGGCCAACTTCGCCAAAGTCTTACTAGCGCCAATACCCACACAGACTGGCAAGCCTGTTGTATCTTTTATGGTTTGTCGAATCGATTGGCCCAACTCAACAGTGTCGCGGTATCGCTTTAAGACGCTCTCGATTTGCAAAAAGCTTTCATCAATACTGTAGATCTCAATCTTGGGCGTAAAGGTTTTAAGCGCCTGCACTACTCGATTGCTCATATCGCCATATAGTGTGTAGTTTGATGAGTAGGCAGTAATGCCGTGCTTCTGCGCCAGATCTTTCATCTGAAACCAAGGCATACCCATCTTGACTCCTAGGGCCTTAACTTCCGCGCTACGTGCTACGGCGCATCCATCATTATTTGATAGCACGACCATAGGAACGGTTTCAAGCTTGGGTTGAAAGACACGCTCACAAGAAACGTAGAAATTATTGACATCTACCAAAGCAAACAATGCTGCGGCTGAATGAGTAGTGGGTAATTTTTGTGGCGCGTTCATGGCTTAATGCCCTTGTTGTAACGAGTACTCGCAGTGCTGTACTTACGCACCACACCAACCACTACCCCCCAAATCTGCAACTCATTACCCTCGCTAAAGGTGATCGATTCATAACTGGGGTTCTCGGGCTGCAACTCAACACGACCGCGCAATTGATATAGACGTTTAATGGTGTACTCACCATCAACGACTGCCACCACGATGTCTTTGTGTTTTGGCTTTAGGGCTTTGTCGACTACCACCTTATCGCCATCACAAATCCCGGCACCCAACATTGAGTCGCCTTTAACGGTGAACATAAAGGTAGCCGGCTTGTTCTCCACAAGGTACTGATTTAAATCCAGGCCATCCTCGGCATAATCAGCCGCCGGACTGGGGAAGCCAGCTGAAATTCGGTGACTTAAGAGCCTTAGCTCATAGGCGGCAAAATGGCCCGCCAAGGCTTCTGGCGCCTGACTTAAGGTCGTTTTGAGTGGGCTTAACTGCGGCTTCATAGTGATTAATATACTGTATGTTTATACAGTATATATAAAAACCTGAAAGATGAAGCTATTTTTGTTGTTTTCCAATCTTTTAGATAGATTTTCTAGTCATAAACCCCAATCTCCTCAAGAAGGATTTAACCCATAATGAGTCATGAGTTTTCGATGAAGTTCCATTCCAAGACAACCGATACCGGTGGGGGAGACAAATGAAGGTGCATCAAAAGGCAACACATATCGTTGCTGGGTTTTGTTTTTTCTTAGGTCTGTGTACAGCAGCGTTTGCACAATCTGCAGCACCCTTCCCCGATAGAACGATCCAGTACATCATTCCTTTTCCACCCGCCGGTGAATCTGATTTAGTGGCTCGCTATCAAGCTGATATCTCTGCGAAAAAATTTGGGCAACCCATGGTGGTAATGAATCGTGCTGGCGCTGGCGGCGCTCTTGTTTGGAGCGCACTCAATACCTACCCTGCCGATGGCAGCACGGTAGTAGGCGTCAATATCCCACACACTATCTTGCAACCACTGCAAGAAGGTATTCAGTACAAGACGGAAGATATCAACGCAATCTACTACTATCACTTCACCCCAGATGCCCTAATGGTCTCGGCTGACAGCCCCTACAAGACCTATCAAGAATTTATTGCGGCAGCCAAAAAAGAACCTGGCAAGATGTCGCTCGCCGGTTCAGCCCAATACTCCGCCAACCATATGGCTGTAGAGCGTCTGAACAAATTAGCGGGTGTCAAAATCAACTATGTGCCATTTAAAGGTACTGGTGATTTAATTACCGCCCTCATCGGCATGCATGTTGATGGTGCTATGGGTTACTTACCATTAGCGATTCAGCAAAAAGGAAAGGTGCGCACTCTTGCGATTGCTACTGAGAAACGTAACCCTGCGCTACCTGATGTACCCACCTTTAAAGAGCTCGGTCTAAACTGGGTAGACGGCGCTTATCGTGGTGTAGCCGTGCCCAAATCCACTCCACTGGTATTGCAGCAAAAATTGTCTGATTACTTTGCCAAACTCAACGCCGATCCTGAGACCAAGAAAAAATTAGAGGAATCTGGCTTTGTATTGGTTGACATTCCGCTAGCGAAGATGCCTGCGTTTATCAAAGATAAAACTGCGCAATCAATGGAAGATGCTAAAAATGCCGGAATGATTAAGTGAGCAAGCCTTATGCTTGTCCTGTCTTATGCATAAAGATTTGAATATCCTCTTGCGAGACAGGCAAGCTAACAAGGTCAGTGTAATAAAGGCCAGAACCCGGCAGGCGCTCAATTGACTTCGGGGCAAGACGCCCAACAGGCACTAGATACTCTTGCCAAAGCTGACGCATATGCATGCTATACGCACTCACTGGAACCTTTAACTCAATAGCCCGCTCTGTTAATTGCTCACAAAGAGTGACTGGCCTTTCAATATGAAGTCCATAGAGATGTGGTCGCTCTGATTTTGCTTTTTTCTCGTAACGCTCAACATGGTAATCGTGATACGTTCTTGTGCCGAAATCAAAAATATTGTCAGCAATGGCGCGTGACAACCAATAAGCATCAGTTGCGTCATAGTCACTTAAGAGCACGTCCTGCAATTTATTTTGATAGCGCTCTTTGTATTTTTGGGTTTTGTGGCTATAAAAAGGGTGTGTTTTCATATAGCTGGCAACTAAGCCACCTAACACGACTAGACCCCCGATTAATATACCCTCAGTCATTTCCCGATACCCTTGCTGATTTCAAAAGGCAGGCTGTTGCGCCCCGCCAGCAAATTTTTCTAAAATATTGAACCAATAAAATACCAAAAAAATAGATCGGCCGCATGAATCGCTGCACATTTTTTGTGCAAGCTGAATTAACAAAACATGAATGCCAGCACAGCCGGATCATCCAGAAACGCATTCGATAGATAAATGCAGGCCCTAAAAAACCAAGGATTTACGGTCTCAACGATTTCTGAAAATAGCTCCATGAGGCTATTGTAATAGCCTAACCCCCGAGATAATCCGACTTGCCCACCTCTACACCGTTGTGACGCAAGATGTTGTATGCGGTCGTAATGTGAAAGTAGAAGTTCGGAATAATCCAGGTCAACAGGTATTGATCGCCTACAAACTCAAAACTCCACTCTTTAATGGAAAACTTAATTTCCTTGGTTTCACTATCTTCAAGCTGAGCTGGAGTAATAGTCTTAGCAAAAGCAATGGTTTTTGCAACACGCTCTTGTAGCTGCTCAAACGTACTTTCATGATCATCGAATTTGGGCGGCTCAATACCTGCTAAGCGCGCCATGCCGTTTTTGACTTGGTCACAGGCAATTTGCACTTGCTTCGATAACGGGAACATATCTGGCGCGAGGCGATCGTTGACTAACACCGCGCCATCAATATTCTTTTCTTTAGCGAAAGCCTCACCTTTTTTCAAAATGTTGGAGAGATTTGTCAGCATCTTCACAAACTGTGGAATCGATGCTTGATACATTGACATTGCCATATTGATTCTCACTCTCTTAATTAAACATCACTCATAAAATCGCCACCACCGCTGTCATCCCATGAGCTAGCACCAGTGTCATCCCACGAACTCGCATCGCTCACACCAAAGTTCGGAGCATCTGGCGCAATGCCGCCGACTTGATTAAAACCATTATTCACATTTCCAGAATTAGCATGTTGACCACCACCCATTAAATGGCTGGCCAATGCTTCGCCTGCAACCATGCCAGCACCTAAAGCGGCGCCTGTTGCCAAGCTACCCATTAAGCCACTACCTGCGCTAGGTGCGCCAGGGTAACCAGGAGGATAAGCGCCAGGAGCACCTGGGGCACCAGGATATGGGCCGTTTGCTGTCGGAGCGTTATAGACCTCTACCGGCTGTTGACGCTTTCTCATAAAGAACATAATTCCGAAGATCAAGATCGCAATCAGAATCCAAAACATTGGGCTAGTGAAGATAGAGCCTACGCCCGCATTCACATTTGTGTGGGCAGGCACTGTGCCAGCACGCAACTCTGCCTGTAAGCGCTGAACAGATTCAGGCTGAGCAAATGGCAATCCAGGCGCTAAGTTTTCTGCCTGAACAAATGCTTGGCGTGCAGCATCGATTTTGCCTTCACGCAAATACAACTCAGATGCAATGTAATGTGCCTTGGCGCTATTAGGATGGTTTTGCAATACCTCTTTCATCATGGTATCGGCTTTAGCCAATTGACCGGACTGAATGGCTTGAGAAACCTCTGGCAATGTTGCCTCGGCAAAAGCGAATGAGCTCGTTAGCAATAACGCACTGGCAAACACTGTCACCAACATCTTTATTACATTACGCATTTTCATTAAAACTCCTTGTAGGAAATTCATTGCGATTTTTATTATCGCTAGTTTGGGTATTTTTGCTATCCCTTAGCTATATGAGGGCTTTTTAGGGAAATTCAAGGTAGATAACCCTTTATTTTGAAAGTGTTTTCCTGATACAATCATAACAAATTTGTTATCATTTACTTGATGACTTATTCCATTATTTATTTCAACCAAGAGGTACAAGAAGAGGTAAGTGGACGAGGGAACTGAACAATGCCAGTTAAAAAAACTAAGCCTTTAAGCCACAAACAACTTGTTGGAAAAATGTTAAAGAACCCCGCTGTCAAAGCAGAGTTCGATAAGTTGAACCGCGAAGAATTTGCCATTCTTGATGAGATACTAGCAGCCAGAAAAAAGGCTGGTCTCTCTCAAGCTGAAGTCGCCAAACGCATGGGCACTCAAGCGCCAGCGATTGCTAGACTAGAAAGCTCTTTAGCTAGCGGCAAGCACTCCCCCAGCCTTAATACACTTCGAAAATATGCAGCCGCTTTAGGCAAACGCATTGAGCTGCATTTAGTGTAATTATTAAAACTCACAATCAAAGAGGAGGGAGGCGATCTCTATCATTTAGATGGGGCCAACTATCTCGCCTGAAGATGAAATCAAATAGGCCTTATTAGGCTTGTCTTTGCGTATGCGTGTTAATTCTTTTTGGTAATTCTGTAGCTGCTCGCGATATTTCTCATACTTCTCACTACCTACCTGCGGAATAGTCAATTTGTAATCAAGTATGGCGATATGATCATCAAACTCAACCAATCGATCCATGCGATAACTCTTACCTTCTTCGCTGGCGATATCTAATTCATTCCAAGCAGCGATCCACTGACCGGAGGTGAGATAAGCTGTGAGCTCAGCAGAGTTGAAAACTGCTGTCACTCGCTCAATGAGTTTCCTAGCTTGCTCTTGATCCACCCCTAACCAATTCATTGCCTCTTGTTCACTGAGTACAGGTGGTTTATTTGGAGTGCTGGAGTCTGGCACTAGGAACTCTAGTAACTTATGGAAGTTTGTACCCTCCTCCAAGATTTCTGGGTCGGACTGCTCTTGAGCTTGCTCTAAGGATTTGACTGCAAGTTCTTTTGCAAACTCTCCACTCTCAATCCTGGAGAGAAGTTCTTTGTAATCTTTTTTAGCTTGATCCCATTCAATATCAAAGTGATCCATCGTAAATGGCACGCTACCAAGCTGCTCTTTAGCCCCGCTTGTCTGTAGGGTCACATCCTCAAGCTCAAGCGCATTGATATCTAAGGTTGGCAGCCCTGCAGCCAAGGCTCTGCCGTACCATGATTTCTCTTTAATCCCAGTATTGGAGTTACTTGCAACGCCGCTAATCCATAAACCCTGCTTTGCCCTAGTCATTGCTACATAGAGCAAATTCCAGTTTTCATTTTCACTAACTACAGCTTCCTTTTTAAAGACCACGCTACGCTCACCTGTCAAGGTCTTAGCGGTATACAGGGACAAATGACTTGGGCTAGCCTCTTCTGGCGACCAATCCAAAAGAACGCCGCGATGAGGCGCCCTCCACTCCGTGTTGTTGGCATCGAGCATGAACACAAACGGCGCTTCCAATCCTTTGGCACCATGAATCGTCATTAAACGAACACGTCGATGTTGATCCTCTTCAGACATCTCGCTCTCTAAATCGACTTCACCGATGTTGTCATCGACCTCTGATTCAACATCACCCTCATCCGGCGTTTCATCATCGTCACCACGACGCATTGCATTAATCTCATCAATAAAACGACTCAAGCTAGGGTAGCGACCACCATCTTGATTCAACGCAAGCTCTAAGAAGGCATCCAAATTGGCTAGCACTTGAGCGCGAGCTAAGTTTTGGGCAGAAACCGCATATTTAATTCGCAAATCACTCTCGTGATAAATCAAATCCAACAAATCATGAACTGGCAATGCCTCCCCCAAGCTGCGCCAGCGCTCTAGATAGCGAGCCGCCTTCTGAATCACGGGGTTCTGACTTAGTTGTAGAGCGTCCCACCAGCTCGGAAGCTCATTAACTACACTCTTGGCAAGTTCTTGCATCTGCACTTCGGTAAAACCAAATATCGGACTACGCAACACTTGAGCTAAAGGCAAATCATGTCTTGGTGATACGAGTACCGTCAGTAGCGCAATGAGGTCATCAACCTCCAGAGTATTGAGCAAGCCCCCTAGTCGAGAGCTGTCATAGGCAAGGCCCGCTTCACGTAAAGCCTTTTCGTATTGGGGTAAAAATTCACGGCGCTTTACTAATAAGATAAAGTCACTACCCCTTGCTGGACGCCAAATGAGTTTTCCATCTTTTTTATCCATCACTTGGCGAGTGCTCAACAAATGATGAATCAAACGACTAACAACTTTACCCTCTTCGTAGCGTTGCTGAACGGCAGTGGTTTGCCCCGCATCTTCTACAGGACCTTCGAGCGCGGTACCGACACGAGTACCCACAACAGGTTCCTCCCTAGGAATTAAGGGCAATAGATAGGCTTCACCAATAGCCGAGTAATTTTGCTCTGGAAGTCCTTCTAATAATGGTTTCCAAGCGGTAGTTTGTTTTGCGAAGCGATAAGTATCAGGCAAAGACCCGGCCAAGAAAA
The DNA here is from genome assembly GCF_013307225.1 of Polynucleobacter tropicus. Taxonomy (NCBI): domain Bacteria; kingdom Pseudomonadati; phylum Pseudomonadota; class Betaproteobacteria; order Burkholderiales; family Burkholderiaceae; genus Polynucleobacter; species Polynucleobacter tropicus. The sequence continues at coordinate 1,349,263 of NZ_CP028942.1, forward strand.
TATCATTCACAGCATTATTAATTGCATTCGCATTACGTCGTGTCTCGTTTTGATAAAGGGGAATTGCTCCCAGCTTTTGAACTAAAAAATCACGAGCGCTATCAAATAATCTGGGATCCGCACGACGGAAACGATAAATCGACTGCTTGGGATCGCCAACAATGAAAACGCTTGGCATAGATCCGTCATCGCCATAACCAGCGAGCCACGAGCGTAATATCTGCCATTGCAAAGGATTGGTGTCCTGAAACTCATCAATCAAAATATGTTTGTATCGAGCATCCAACCTCGCTTGCAAATATGCTGCGTTGTCAGAACTTGCCATTAACTTACTAACGCCAATTTCTAAATCATCAAAGTCGCGTACCCGCATCGCTTCTTTGGTTTTTTCCATATGCGTGAGCATGGCTTCACTCATTGCAAACCATGCATCATTTAATTGATGGATCAAATGCTCACCCTGCCAAATAAATAGGGCTTCATAGGCTTTAATCCAATCGTTGCGAATAGCAGTAATTTCAGCGGGATCTTGCCCAGCTTTCTCAAGATAAGTGCGCATTGGCACACTCATCTCTACAATATCTTTTAAAGGGGTGCGCTTTTGCGTTAAGAAATAACTTTCCCATTGATTGGCAATTTCCATCACCGATCTACCTGCCGCATGGTGAGCTATCACATCTAAAATAAATGGGGCTTTGTCTTTTTGAGTTTTAGTGCCATTACTAAAGCACTTGTACATAACTTCTAAATTGGCCTTTGTTTGTGGTCGATTCCAAAAATCTTCTAGCGGATTTGAAGCACCCAATGTTGGAAGAAGTTTGTCAAGGCAATTTATAGGCTTAACACCTTGGGCATTGCAAATATCTTGAAAAAATGTCCATGCGCCTCTTTGCTTAAAGAGACTGTAATTGCCCATCAAGAATTTTTGAGTCTCAAATGCGCCAAACTCTTCCAATAAGACGTCATAGTGTTTTTGCAATTCCGTTGGCAAATTACCCCACCAATCGGACATGCACTCCTCCTGCAAACGCTTGGCATCTTCACGCAAACGAAAGCCTGGCTGTACTTCGGCAGATACGGGAGCCGCATCCAAAAGGCGGCCAAACCAACCATGAAAGGTATCAATTACTACCGCCTGGGGACTCGCCAATATCTTGAGATACAAAGAGCGAGCGATTGGAAGTAATGTATTGACATCCTCTTTGGCGACGCCTCGCTGCTCTAACTGATCAGCTAAAACAGCATCATCACTACTTGAGAATTCTTCTAACAATTGAAATAGGCGGTCACGCATCTCCTGCGCAGCCTTGCGAGTAAATGTCAGAGCTAAGATTTCTTGTGGCTTCGCACCGGCTAACAGCAAGCGGATCATTCGAGAAACCAATAACCATGTTTTGCCACTGCCCGCACAGGCAGAAACAATTACTGATTTAGTGGGATCACAGGCAATCTTGCTATCAAATCTCTCGCTCACCACATCCCCTTTCTGCAAACTCCCCGAGCATCGCAGTATTGGCAAACGCTATCTGGGGCAAAGGCTTTCATGGATTTGCGCGCCCATAGGTCATTTAAATCTTGAACAATCTGAGTGGAAAACTCTTCCATCAGCTCTGGCATATCCTCAACCAGATGAGCGCGTCCATTTTTTTTCTCATTCTCGGTGATTTTTGCCTTCAAGCTTACCCACTCAGCCTGTTCTACCTTTCGCCCCGGTAAACGTGTGGCAACTTGATTCTCATTAGCACCCCGCGCATAAATTAATAGCTGCGGATCATTCAGAATATTTTTCGCACGATCAGCAATCTTCTTCATGTCTTGATTTTTATAGTCAATCACAGCGGCAATCGAGCCGTCCGATTCATGAATATCGAATCGATCGGCGCGCCCCGCGATACGAATCTCTCGCTCTACGCCATGGGGATCTTTTAAAGTGATTGCAAAGCCTACTGGTAGCTCAGCATCGTGATAGCGCCATCCTGCATTCTCTCGATTGATTTGCCAATCGATAAAACTAGGGATTTGCTTTTGCCAATCTCGCAAGGTTCCCAAGACTCTTGCATCACCAGCAATCAATCTCTCGAACTCTTTTTCCGAGAATTGAGTTAGATGTTCAATCATCCACTGACGCTTTGCCTCTTCACCTCCATGAATTGGTGAGTGCGATTTACTCTCCTCTGTCTTGAGAGCATGAAAAAAGTTCCTCAGAAGCGCATGCAGTATTTGTCCTGCCAATGAAGCATCAAAACCTTCTTCAAATTCTTTTGCCTTTCGCAATCCTAATAAGCTACTGACATAGTAGCGATAAGGACAATCGCGCAAAGCCTTATAGGCGCTAGGGGAAATCGTCGTCGGAATCGCCAAATCTTGGTCTGGCTTAGCAATTGCCATCTGAATCGGCTGGGACTGCCCTTCATAGGACCTCAAGCTTGGCTCTGTTACTTTTAGCGCACTCTTGCCAAGCGCTACTTGCAGGCGCGCAATCCAAGCCGAAGGTCTCAAAGGCTCGCCACTTTTGCTTTTGTTCTGCCATAACAAATCAACGTTTGGACATGAGACCAGGAGCTGGGATAAATCCCTTGCCTGTTGAATGTATTGCGCAGTAATCGTTGAAGACTTGAGATAGCGATTTAGCGCATCAGAAAAAAATAATGGCGGCTGGGAGAATGCTGGCAACTGTTGCTCATCACAGCCCACAAGTACTACCGCATCAAACTCGCGCAGCCGTGTTGAGCTGAGCGGCAAAATACTTAAAGTTGCTAACGAATCTTTTCCCGCCTCTTCGTATGAAGATTCTTCAATTACGGTTTTGAGAAGACTTAGCCACTCAGGCAAGCGCATCTTCAAGTCACTATATGGTCCTGAGCCAAGATCAAATCGTTTAAGGGTTTCTAATAATTGCTGACCTGCGGCATCCTTTTCCAATCGGCCAGCCATGCCTGTTGTTTCAAGCTGAGATTGCAATATTTGATAGGCTTCTGAGCATGTAAATACTGGGTTTAGCCACCGTCCGTGCAATTGCCTGACAAACCGAATTAAATCGATGAGCTGTTGATTGGGTGAACCCCCATGGGTCGCTGCATGGCTGTTTGCCTTCTCAATCGCAGCCATAAAAGTTTCCCAGCCAGACTTAGCCTGACTAGCCACCAGGATATCTTCTAGCTGCGCAAGCAACCCAACACAAGATTCAGGTGTCTTTTGCAGGCTGTGCGCAAGATCTAAATAGGGATTTTGTAAAAACTCAAGCAAGATACTTGCGCTCGGCCCTTCTTTGGGTACACGCATTAACTCTAGGAGACTATCAAATGCAGCGGCCGCGCGAGTAGTGGATAGCTTCCATCCAGTTTCATCTCGCACACGCAATGCATTGCCTAAGCGACTTAATAATGCTCTGGCTCGGCGCGCAACTAAACGATCCTGTGCAACCAAGGCAATATTTTTCTTCCCTGCAATCAGGTGAGACTCAACGGATTTGATTGCAGCCCAAGCCAACTCTTCAAAACGCTTGGCAGAAATTAACCGCCAACCCTCATGCACACTCGAATCAATATTGCGTTGAATCTGCTGTTCATCTTCTGCATCAAGGCCAGCAACTTCTCCTGTGACGCCCTGACCTGCAAGCGCTTCCCACCATAAAGCAGCCCTGGTCCAATCAAGAGAAACACCTATCACCGGTGCCCATTGAGCGTACTCCGTTAAATAGCGATCAATGACTTCCTGATCAATTGGTTTTGGATCCGCAGTTTGAACCCATATAAATGGGCGGGGATTTGGGCTTGTATTTGGATTGTTATTTGAATTCTTGTATGTTGATTGCTCTTTGGCAGCTTGCAAGTGCACTGACATCGCTAGATGCTTGCGAATCACTGGATCACCTGCATTAGTGAGGTAACGCCAAAAAGCGAGTAGTACCGCCGCCTCTTCATCAACGACATTTTTAGATAAGCCCACATAGGCTTTTGCGATAGCTTGATCTAAAACTAGCTCAACTTTCTTTAGCCATGCTTGAGTATCTAATGAATGTGTCTGCAGCAAGCCATTGAACTCATCTTGCAATTGAGGAACAACTAATTCTGATAATGCATCACATGCTTGAATCACTGCTTGAGCAAGACCCCATGCCCCCGCCTCACTCTCGGCTTTGAACCAAGCTTGCAATGTTTTGTGTTTGCGTAAATTTACAAATACCGAAAGCCAACGCTCTAAATCGGTTTGCTTTTTAGGAAACTTCCATGCGCCTGGCGCTGCCTCCAACCAATCTGTAAAGCTAATGACTTGGGGCAAGAATGCAATCTGAGGATCCAAGTTTTTGGGCCGGTGTTTTTCTAGGGCCGCCCTAACTCCAATCAAAGGACCAGCAGTACTGAGCACTACGAGAGGACGAACTTTAGTTTGCACTGCACAATCCCAAATGCCTTTAGCTAACTGCTCAAGCGCAGTGGCATCAGGTGTAATTGCCCAAGCCTGTACTTGCTTTTGGTTAGAAATGGTTGGAAATGGCTGCGGCATTAAGCGGGGTTTTGAGTTTCAGATTGAAGGCTAATTTTGGGTTTTGAGCAGAATGTTTCGCTTATTGCTAATATAAGCGTTGTAGCGCTATAACTAAATACATCACCAAATACGCCCAAATAAGGAATTTTCATGAGTGCCGGCATTAAATATGTAACTGACGCCTCTTTCGAACAAGACGTCCTCAAGTCCGATAAACCTGTTCTGCTCGACTTCTGGGCTGAATGGTGTGGTCCTTGCAAAATGATTGGCCCTATCCTGGAAGAGCTTTCCGGTGAGTACGGCGACAAGTTGCAAATAGCCAAAATGAATGTTGATGAGAACCAAGGGGTACCTGCCCAGTTCAATATCCGCGGCATTCCAACCTTAATCCTATTTAAGAACGGCACTGTAGCTGCTCAAAAAGTAGGCGCTTTGGCCAAGTCCCAGTTGACTGCATTTATTGATAGTCATCTGTAAATAGTCCCGCACCACAGGTTCAGGAGCTGAGCCTGTGGTTTTAGTGTAGTATTTCGGTAATAGCAGTTCAGCGCATTTTTCAAAGTGCACCGCTTCCCCGTAATTTATCCCCATCTGTTTTTTACTTCCCCTTCTTTTAGCAAAACTTAAATTCTGTTTTTCTACATCTGTGTGACATCGATCAGCACAGCTTCATTTCAAAATCAATTTGTTTAATACCCTTTTTTAACATCCGAGAACCACATGCAATTAACTGAACTCAAAGGCCTCCACGTATCCGCTTTGCTTGAAATGGCTGCTGGATTGGAAATTGAAAACACGCAACGGATGCGCAAACAAGAATTGATGTTTGCAATTCTGAAGAAACGCGCTAAAGCTGGTGAAACTGTTTACGGTGATGGCACCTTAGAAGTCTTGCCAGATGGCTTTGGCTTCTTGCGTTCTCCAGAAGCCTCATACATGGCTTCTCCTGATGATATTTATATTTCTCCTGCGCAGATTCGCCGCTTTAACTTACACACTGGTGATAGCGTTGAAGGCGAAGTGAGAACACCAAAAGACGGCGAGCGTTACTTTGCATTGGTAAAAGTCGACAAGATCAACGGTTTGGCTCCTGAAGCCCTAAAGAACCGAATCATGTTCGAAAACTTAACGCCACTACACCCTAACCGCATTATTGGTTTAGAGCGTGATATCAAGGCTGAAGAGAATCTCACTGGCCGCATCATCGATATGATTTCTCCAATCGGCTACGGTCAACGTGGCTTGATTGTTGCTTCACCTAAATCCGGTAAGACTGTGATGATGCAGCACATTGCGCATGCAATTTCTGCGAACAATCCTGATGCGATTTTGATCGTATTGTTGGTTGATGAGCGTCCTGAAGAAGTTACCGAGATGCAACGCTCCGTTCGCGGTGAAGTGGTTGCCTCTACCTTTGATGAGCCTGCTGTACGTCACGTTCAAGTTGCCGAGATGGTGATTGAAAAAGCCAAACGTTTAGTGGAGATGGGTAAAGATGTGATCATCTTGCTGGACTCGATTACTCGTCTTGCACGCGCATACAACACCGTTGTTCCTTCCTCTGGAAAAGTATTATCTGGTGGTGTGGATGCAAATGCATTGCAACGTCCAAAACGTTTCTTTGGTGCAGCACGTAATATTGAAGAAGGTGGCTCTTTAACCATCATCGCAACTGCCTTGATTGAAACTGGTAGCCGTATGGATGACCTCATTTATGAAGAGTTCAAGGGCACCGGCAATATGGAAGTTCACCTTGAGCGTCGCCTGGCTGAGCGTCGCGTCTACCCATCTATTAACCTCAATAAGTCTGGTACCCGCCGTGAGGAATTACTGGTTAAACCAGAAAATCTCCAGAAGATCTGGGTATTGCGCAAATTGCTGGCTGATATGGATGACATCGAGGCAATGAACTTTATTGTTGATAAGCTCAAATCCACTAAAAACAATGGTGAATTCTTCGACCTGATGCGTCGCGGGGGCTAATTGAGACGCCCTTTAGGGTTGTTTTAAGGCAAAAAGGGGCTTTTTAGCCCCTTTTTACTTAGCCTGACAGCGCTTTCTTATTGATTTCATGGCATAATTTTGCTTTTGCAGCACCTTAACCGCTTTTAACTTGGGAAAGTATTTAAGTTAACTAACTTAAACGGCTACCCGCTGATAGGACCTCACATGAAACCTGGCATTCACCCCGAATATCGCGAAATCGTCTTTTTGGACGTTTCTAATAACTTCAGCTTCAAGACTCGCTCCACAATGGCTACTAAAGAAACCATCAAGTGGGAAGATGGCAATGAATATCCATTAGCCAAAATCGAGACCTCTTCTGAATCACACCCTTTCTACACTGGTACCCAAAAAATCATGGATACCGCTGGTCGTGTTGAGAAATTCCGTCAGAAATTCGGTAGCAAAGCTGTTGCTAAAGCTTCTGGTGATGGCGCTGCTAAAACTGCAGAGAAAAAAGCTGCTGCTGCAGAAGCAAAAGCTGCTGAAAAGACATCTAAGAAGAAGGCTTAATACACCTCCTCATCGCAGGGTATGGCAATGCCCTTCTCTGCGAGATAATCAAGGCAGCCTTTGCTGCCTTTTTTATTTTTCGTAGCTTGCTTTCGCATTTTGTTTTATTAATTTGCTGCATTAATACCGTTTCACCCAAATAGAGTTCATGGTCAAACTAACCGCTGCCGCCACTAGATCGATTCCGCGCATTATTATTTTTGCGCTGACATTGATTTATGGCTTTGCCGGTCTCTTTTTTCGTGATCCCTGGAAAAATGAAGATGCGATTGGCTTTGGTGGCATGTGGACCTTGTTTCGCGGCAACTCTATTGACTGGATAGTTCCGCATCTGGCTGGTCGCGATGTTTCTTTAGGTGCCCCACTGCCCTACTGGATGGGCGCCACACTCATTAAATTATTTAGCCAATTTATTGGTGCTGCTAATGCAGCGCGCTTGTATTCAGCGATTTGCTTTTTTGCAGCAGCACTAGCAATTTGGTATGCCACCTATCTACTTGGTCGTCGTCGTGAAGTCCAACCCATGGCCTTAGCAGTTGGCGGTCAACCTGACATGAAGAGCTACGGTATGACTTTGGCTGATGGCGCATTGCTCATCTTCTTAGCTTGCGTTGGTCTTGCGCAGCGCGCCCATGAAACAACGCCGATGATGGCCCAATTGATGGGCATCAGCATCGTGCTTTATGGCACCGTGCGTGGTCTTGATAAACCATGGCAAGGCGGTTTATGGACTGGTCTAGGCATCGCAATTGTGGCGCTCTCTAGCAATCTCACCTTAAGCCTGATTGTTGTCACATCTACCATCATTGCAGTAATTGCCAGTAATGCCAAATTACGCTTTCGCTGGACACTTACCAGCACTGTCTTAGGCCTCATTGGTTTTGCGCTCTGGCCTATCGTTTGGTATCTAGTTGATCTACCTACCGAGTGGCGCCATATCGCAGAAGAAGGTTGGCGCAATTCTCCAGAGATGCGCGCAAGACCTTCGATTGAATCTTTAGGCTTCTTAAGCGTGAACTTCTGGGCGTATGCCTGGCCAGTGTGGCCTCTCGCTGTTATCTCATTAGCGCACTGGGGTCGCATTAAATCTATAGGCGCATGGCGCGCCCCTCACCTATGCATTCCACTCAGTTTATTTATTGGCAGCCTCATTTACGTACTGTTTCGTCTTGAGGCAAATGAACATGATCTGATGATCATGATTCCGAGTCTCTCGATCATTGCGGCCTTTAGCTTGCCTATTCTGAAACGTAGCGTCATTAGTTTTATTGATTGGTTCGCATTATTTAGCTTTACCTTAATCGCTTTAGCTATTTGGATTATTTGGTTAGCAAAAGTGACCGGCTTTCCAGAAACCACTGCCGCCAACATCACACGCTTGCTTCCAGGTTTTGAAGGTCAATTTAATTGGCTCGCGTTTATTGTTGCACTAGCCATTACTGGTGTTTGGCTTTCAGTAGTTCGCTGGAGAACCTCTCGCGCTCCAAAAGAAATCTGGCGCTGCCTGATTATTTCCGCATCGGGCACTACCTTGATGTGGGTTTTATTGATGACCTTATGGTTGCCAACTATTAATTACGCTAAGACCTATCGCTTTGTTTCTGCGCGACTGGCACAAGTAGTGCCTCCGGGTGGTGGCTGTATTGATACTAGCAATATCGGCCCTGCGCAGCTTGCTTCCTTTGATTACTTCACCAAGCTGACCTTACGTGATGATCCTAATTGCCCATGGATGCTCACCCACAATCAGTCTGAAGCTCAAGCTTACGCTCAGCTCAATAATAAAAAGCTCCATTTACTATGGGAAGATCGTCGCGCTGCAGACCGTGATGAGCGCTTACGCCTTTACGAAGTTATTCCGGAGTAATGGGTGCTGCACTTTAAAGTATCGCGTCTTCGCGAGGACATCCCTGCTTTATTAAAACTGGCTGGCCCACTACTCATTGGTCAGTTAGCCGTTATCGCCTTTGGTGTTTTAGATACGGCAATGACTGCGCGTTACTCTGCAGATGACTTAGCTGCACTAGCAATGGCTTCCGCGATTTTTATCAGCATCTATGTAGGCTTAACAGGAGTTATTTCTGCTCTTGCGCCAATCGCTGGTCAACTATTTGGTGCTAAACGCCATGAAGATATCGGCGAAGAAGTGCGCCAAGCAACATGGCTTGCCTTTGGCTTAACCATTCTGGGCTGCTTTATTTTGCTCAACGCCGATCATCTTTTGGCAATCTCTCAAGTGGCACCCGAAATCGAAGCAAAAGCTAGGCTGTATCTCAAGATTCTGGCAATTGGTTTACCTGCCAGCATGGGCATGCGTGTACTCATGGCTCTTCACAATGCAGTATCTAGGCCTGGCGTCATCACCGTTGTGCAATTAATTGGCCTGGCTCTAAAGCTACCACTCAATCTCCTCTTTATTTATGGCGGCTTAGGTGTAAAAGGCATGGGTGGTCCTGGTTGTGCAGTAGCAACCGTCATCATTAACTGGACTTGGTTATTAATGACCTTGGGCTTTGTTCTCTTTGACCGCTTCTATCGCCCTTTCCAAATCTTTGCACGCTTTAGCATGCCTGATTGGCATCGCATTTGGACCTTACTAAAGCTGGGAACTCCAATTGGTTTTAGTTATTTGATTGAGGTAACTTCATTCACCTTCATGTCGCTGTTTATTGCTCGCTTGGGAACTACAGCATTAGCTGGCCATCAGATCGTTGCCAATATGGGTACCGTTATTTACATGGTGCCCCTCTCGTTGTCGATTGCCACCATGACCTTAGTATCACAATCGATTGGCGCTAATCGACCAGAGCGCGCTGAAGAAATCGGTTGGTCATCTGTATTCTTCACCACTAGCACCTGCATTTTGATTGGGGTTGCGGTTTGGTTTTTCCGCATACAGCTATTGGATTTGTATGACCCACCAGAGGCGGTAAAAGTCTTTTCCATCCCACTCCTTTTGTTTATTGCCTTTTATCAAGTCTTTGATGCTCTACAAGTGACTGCGGCATTTATTCTGCGGGCTTATCGCATCGCATTTTGGCCAATGGTGATATATGCAGGCTCACTGTGGGGCGTTGGCCTTGGTGGCGGCTACCTAATGGGCTTCAATGTTTTAGGATTTACACCCAAATTTTTGCAAGGCGCTAATGGATTTTGGGCTGGCAATAGTATCAGCCTAGGTTTGGCCGCCTGTTTACTGCTCTACCTCTTTAGAAAAACAGCGGAGCGTTACGAGAAAACGCATCCGCCTGTTGAGGTCTAATTTACATGTACTTACTGGCGATAGCCAGAGCCTGAAACTGGCGCTGGATAGCTGGGCACCTGATTACCCTTCGAATACATACACTGCTGGTAAGCAATGTTGTACTGTGTCTGCGCTTGATTTTGTTTGCCAGCAGAGTTCATGGCACCCATAGCAGCGCCACCTAATAAGCCAACACCTGCGCCAGTACCAATATTTTGACTGCTACCACCCTGAATCACTGCACCCGCAGCGGCGCCTAGAGCAGCACCAATCGCAGCACTGGTTGCGCCTTCTTTTAAGGCTGCATTACTAGTATCTTTCACGGCATTCGCTGCAAATTCGCGGCACACTTGATCTTCCTGTTGGAATACTTCAAATGGCTTCCCTTCGCGCGGCATGATGGCAATCGTTGGCCCTGTTGGCGCAGATACACATGCACTTAATACGCCAGTGGCAACAGCGGCTAATACAGCTACGCGAATCAATCTTGTCATATAAAAATCCTGAATAAATAAAACGTATTGAAATTAATACTGTGGGCGACCATGTGGCGCGCTACTTGTTGGCGGTGTAGCCGCCTGAGTCTGCCATCCACTTGGGCACTCTTGTGCGTACGGATAATATTTTCCGCTTGCCGCGCAGTAATACCAAACCGCAGGTTGTGGTTGCGCAGCTAGAACTACGGGCTGTGGCGGTGGTGCGTAAGTAACTACAGGTGGAGGTGCGTAAACCACTGGTGGAGCATAGTAGCCAGCATAAGGGCCGTAATAGCCGCCGGCGTAACCCCAATTGCCTCGCCAACCCGGACCCCAGCCGTGACCCCAGCCAGGTCCATAAGCAACCGGACGCCAACCACCATAACCGCCGCCAACCGATACATTCCAAGCGACGTTACCAGCCTGAGCCTGCACTGCTGAGCACGCTAAGACTGAAGCCAAAATAACACCTAAGATGCTGAATTTATTGACTTTTTTCATGGTTGACCCCTTCTTATCTTTGGTCTTGATACAGCCTACTTCTTTATTCTAGTTTTTACTAGCCTTACCATCAATAACGCTCGATAAATTATTAAGCTGACAGGAAATCAAGATATTTCTGATAGCTTTTATCTAGCTTATTGCTCTAGCTTCGCACCTGATTGCTGAACTATCCTGCTCCATTTTGCGGATTCTTGAGCAATTAATTTAGATAGGTCCTTAGCACTACTTGGAGATGGATCCAGACCTCCCGCCACTAGGCGTTTTTTTACTTCCGAATCGTTTAGTGCGCGATATGTGAGTTGATTTAATCGCTTCTGAATAGAAGGCGGTAAATTAGCAGGCGCCATCAATGAGAACCAAGAGACTGCTTCAAAACCTGGAAGGCCTTGTTCAGCAAAAGTAGGAATCTCTGGTGCAGCATGCGAGCGTTTTAAGGTGGTCACTCCCAAAGCCTGCACCTCTCCCGCTTTGATCAAGGGCAAAGAAGAAGATAGGTTGTCAAACAACATCGAGATACGACCACTAACCAAATCAGGCAAAGATTGCGCACGACCTTTATAAGGAATGTGACGAATTTGTATGCCAGCCATCTCTTTAAAGAGCTCGCCTGACATATGCAATGAAGTTCCAACACCTGACGATCCAAATGTCAGTTGATTAGGTTTCGCTTTTGCTAACTCGATCAGCTCATGCAAATTATTAACGCCGAGTTTTTTATTAACCACCAATACATTGGGCGTACTGGCTAAGAAGCTAATGGGTGTGAAATCCTTAACGGGGTCAAATGACATCTTTTCATAGAGTGCGCCATTAATCGCATGAATGCCCACTGTACCAATTAATAATGTGTAGCCATCAGGGTCACTCTTGGCGACGATTTCTGCGCCAATATTGCCACCATAGCCCGGACGATTCTCGACCAAGACGGGGACGCCGAGATTTTGCTGCATGCTCTCTGCCAACACCCGCGCCAAGATATCGGGTGCGCCACCCGGAGTAAAGCTCACCACAATTCGAATAGCTTGTTTGGGCCAAGCAACATTTTTAGAAGATTGCGCCCATGACGTACTGCCGCCAAACAATAAGACTAGGCAAATCAATAAATGAGTGAAAAATGGGCGCTTAGCCACTATAGAAAATTGCATCCTTGCAAACCTAGGGCGAACCTAGGCGAACTGAATTAAAAATTGAATCGCGAACGTAACCAGAGCCAACCTTCATACTTGCTTGGGTCATCCACACATGCGCCAATGCCACACTCGAGTAGAGTTGAAATCAGATTACCGAATACAAGCAGAATAAAAGCAATGATTAAGGCATTAGCAAACCAAGAGCGTGAACGCACGTCTCGATTGGGTAGCATTAACAAAATTGCAAAACCCGCCAATAAACCTAAGTAACCTACAAAAGCCCAGGTATAAAAATGAAGCTCTAAAAATGTTTTACCAAAACCTTTATCACCCGGAAGAATATGAAGAAGCACTTGACGCAAGGAAACTGTCATTCCCACCAGGCCACCAATAATGCCCCAGCCATAATGTGCGGAGTGAGCACCACAGCGAATATTTAGAACTAATGCAAATCCAATAATGACAAAGCCGATGCGCTGTATTAAACATAACGGACAAGGCAGTTCGCCAAAATACAATTGATCAAAAAAGGCATAAGACAGTGTGCCTACAACCGCCAATAAAGCCAGCTGGTTACCAAGCGCCGCTAATGAGGGGAAGGAATGTTTACTCATGCCGTCTTATAGGCTGATATTGAGATGACTGTTCGCATGAAAGCGAAACCACACCATCAATATGGCAACCGTTAACGCAAGAACAGTGAGTCCTGCAAGACGCTTCTCAAACCAAACTAGGATGAGACCGATAAATGCTGTCAGAAAAGGCAGGAACATATACATATGGGAATTCTAGCGCAGGACAGTTTAGGGTCGGGTAAATCATTAAAACAAGACCCAAAAAGTGGTCTTTCAGAATAGCCATTGTTTAGAATGGGTTGGTTAATAAAACCACGAACATCTGCATGACTATGAATGCCACACCTCCCTGTTTAAATCTTCATATAGATGGGGTAATTGCTCGGATTACTTTTAATAACCCAGCTGCTCGTAATGCCATGACCTGGCCTATGTACGAAGAGCTCAAAACCATCTGCGACTCCTTGGCAGCAAACCCATCGATTCGGGTGGCTATTTTTAGGGGTGCTGGCGACAAAGCATTTGTTTCAGGTAGTGATATTCAGCAATTTGTCGATCTGAAAAAAGATGAGGCATATGAAGTGGCTGTAGATAACATCTTCAGCTCATTACAGCAACTACCAATGCCAACTATTGCGCTCATTGAAGGTTTAGCAGTTGGCAGTGGATTGCTAATTGCAACTGCTTGTGATTTTCGAATTTCCACACTAGACGCACGTTTTGGCATTCCGGTAGCGCGTACTCTAGGCAATTGCTTATCGCCGAGCAATCTTTCTTGGATTAGCGCGCACTTAGGCGTTCCTATGGTCAAGAAAATGCTACTCACCAGTGAGTTGATCAAAGCACCCGAGTTACTCGCATCCGGTTATCTTTATGAAACAGTAGCGGCAGAAGAAATTACCCAAGCAGCTGATGCCCTTGCCAATAAGTTAGCCGCCTTGGCACCAATTACACAAAAGGCCAGTAAGCTAACTTTAGCGAGGTTATTGCAAAATAATCTCCCAGAATGTACTGACCTTATGCGCGAGACCTACAACAGCCAGGACTTTAAAGAAGGTGTGAATGCCTTCTTGGAGGGCCGCCCACCGAAGTGGGCAGGCAAATAATCTGTAGCTTTAGTTTTTTAGGTTTAGGTTGTTAGCTTTAGTTTTTAGCTTGATTCAAGAACTGCACAACTGTAGTTACAAACAAATCAGGCACTTCGACGTGCGGAACATGACCAACATTATCTATTGGCACTAGCTTCGCATTCGGAATAGCTGCCTGAGCCTTTTTACCTAACTCCGGGAAATTACCCAATGACTTCACAGCCTCTGGTGGAGCAAAGCGTCTACCAAAAACAGTACGATCTTTTTGACCAATCACTAGCAATACCGGCATTTTGAGTTCTGGCAAATCATTGACCACTGGTTTCTCAGCAATCATTTGGTAAGTTAATACCGAGGTCATCGCATAGGCGGGATAGTCAGGACCCTTTTGTACGCGGACATACACCTCTACAAACTTTTCATAAGCAGGCTGCCAGTTAGGGAAATAGCTTTGCAAAAAACGGCGATAGCTTGTCTCAGTTTGCGCCATTTCCAGCTTTAATAAATTGTCGTTCTGCTGTGGCGGTATATCTTTACTGTAATCCTCTAGACCCAGCGGATTCTCAAGCACGAGCTTTTGTACTGTTTGTGGATACAAGCGTGCAAATCGAATGCCAACCATACCACCCATTGAGTTTGCAATCACAGATACTTGATTAATGCCCAAGGATTTCAGCAAGGCTTTGGTATTGGCCGCCAAATCATCGAAGTGATATGGCACGTTTGGCTTCGAGGATTTGCCAAATCCAATTTGATCAGGCGCAATTACGCGATAACCTGCTTGCGTCAAACCAGCAATCGCTGGCGCCCAGTAGTCACTTGAAAAGTTCTTTCCATGAAATAGCAGCACCGCACCCTTTTGCTTGCCCTTAGCGGGAACATCCATATACACCATGCTTGCTGGTGCCCCTTGCAAGCTTGTCTTAAATTCTTTGGTTGGGTATGGATATTGCCAAGTACTCAATCGCAAATCGAGTGGGGCTGCATTGGCATAAAGCGATGCTGGAGCTTGAGTTGAGACTGAAGCAGTTGCATTTGATGATGGATTATTAGCGCAAGAAGCTAATAATCCAGTCAATACAGAAGCTGTGAATAGCGTGGTAACTGCAGCAAGTACGCGAATTGTTCCCATATGTTTCCAAATAAATTAAACAATTTTGGTTTTGAGGTTTTTCAATCCCTCAACACTACCTTCCAAAACATCACCCTTTTTCACTGGGCCAACTCCCGCTGGTGTTCCTGAAAAAATCAGATCGCCAGGTTCTAAGGTAAATAAAGTTGAAAGATACGCAATGGTGTCAGGTACATTCCAAATTAATTGGTTCAGATCACCAGACTGACGAACTTCACCATTGACTAACAACTTTACGGTGCCTTTACTTGGGTGGCCACATTGAGTCACCGGAGTAATCTCACCACAAGGAGCAGACTGATCAAACGCCTTACCTGTATCCCAAGGACGCCCCATCTTCTTTGCTTCACCTTGCAAATCACGTCTTGTCATATCAAGGCCTACACCGTAGCCATACACATGGTCCAGAGCCTTGTCAGCAGAAATATTAGAGCCACCCTTAGCGATTGCCACTACCATCTCTATCTCGTGATGAACATCATTAGATAGATTGGGGTAGGCCATATCTTTACCGTCAGTCACGATAGAGTTGGCCGGTTTCATAAAAAAGAATGGTGGCTCGCGATCTGGATCATGACCCATTTCTCTTGCATGATCGGCATAGTTGCGACCAACACAATAAATTCGATTTACCGCAAAGCGACGAGCATCGCCTGTCACAGGCAAAGAAATTTGCACTGGAGGATCAATTACAAATGCTGAACTCATAAAAACCTTTCTCAATATTATTTTTGCTTTTGCTTTTGCTTTTGCTTCTTTTGCGCTTCTTTTGTGTTTCGTTTCTTGTGTTTTTTTCTCTTTTATTTCTTGTGTTCTGTAGCAGTATGACGCAATTTCAGCATCAAGATACTCAAGGCCAATGCAAACGTCATAGCATTAGCCAGAATCAATGGCCACTTCTCAATAATCAAACCATACACCAGCCATAAACCCACCCCTGCCGTAAACAAAGAATACATTCCCAACGATATTCCAGATAGGTCACGGGTTCTCCATGACCAAATGGCCTGAGGCAGAAATGCAATAGTAGTTAAGAATGCAGCGCAATAACCAATGATGTCTATTTGATGGGGTTCAAGGCTCATGTTTTGATTGTAATTAGAGATGAGTCGCTAAGTAAATTCAGGAATTTACCGTACTGAACCCATTTTTGGAGATAATCAGATCTGCAGTTCAACTATTACTAAAAACATATGAGACAACAACTAATTCGCTGGTTTGGCGCAGCCCTATGCGTCTCTACTGCCTTCATCTTTACCGTACCCGCAGTCGCCCAGAATGATGCGGCAGTTAAAAATTATCCGGATAAGCCAATACGACTAGTCATACCCTTTCCTCCGGGTGGTGCCACTGACGTCATTGGCCGAATCATGGCGCAAGAGCTTTCCAAGACAATTGGGCAGCAAGTAGTTCCAGATAATCGAGCCGGAGATAGCGGCAATATTGGTGCTGACATGGTGGCCAAATCTGCGCCTGATGGATACACCCTATTAATGGGCGCCCTAACTTCCCACTCCATCAACAGCAATTTAGACAAAGACAGAATCAAATACAACTTAGAAAAAGATTTCACACCCGTTGCGGTGGTTGGAGTTGTGCCTCTTGTTTTTGTCGTGAATCCTTCGGTTCCCGTTAAGAACATGAAAGAATTCATTGCTTATGCCAAAGCCAATCCAGGCAAACTAACCTTTGCCTCATCAGGTGCAGGCGCGCCCCAACGTCTCGCAATGGAAATGTTCCGCTATCAACTGGGCTTAGATTTATTACATGTGCCATATAAAGGTAGCGGCCCTGCAATGACAGACCTTGTTGGCGGTCAAGTCTTATCCATGTCAGAAACTGTGCCAGCTGCTTTGCAATTTATTCAAGCGGGTCAACTGAGAGCGCTAGCCGTCACAACCAACAAGCGTATTAGCCAATTGCCTGATGTGCCGACTATTACTGAAGCTACTGGTCTGCCCAACTTTGATGTGGTCAGCATGTTTGGTATTGAAGCACCTGCAGGAACTCCAAAATTGATAGTCAATAAATTAAGTGCGGAGATCAAAACTATCTTGCAACGCTCAGATGTGCAAGAACGCATGCTCGCCGCTGGCGTTTATGTGAACTACCTATCTCCTGCTGAATCCAGCAAGCGTATTACTCGTGAGCTCAATATGTGGGCCAAAGTGATTAAGGATGCCAATATCAAAGCAGATTAAGTAATGCATTTATTGATATTCAAGTGGATGCAATAAAGGGCCTCAATGAGGCCCTTTATTTTTATACGGCAAGGAATTCTGATGAAGTGGGTTTTTTACTCAGCTTCAATTTTTGCTTGCTGAGCTACTTGCTCCCACTTCTTCTTTTCAGCGGCAATAAAGATCTTGGTATTTGCTGGTGTATCCCCCACAGCCCAACCACCCAAATCTTTCCAGCGCTGCTTGATTTCAGGGGTTTCAAGTGATTTCTTCACAGCCGCATACAGCTTATCAACAATCGGCTTTGGTGTTCCCGCTGGAACAAATAAACCAAACCATGCCGTTACGTCAAAGCTAGGATAGCCCGACTGAATCATCGTTGGCACATCTGGTAGCTCGGCAACACGGTTCTTGCTGGTCACCGCTAAAGCGCGTAACTTTCCAGACTTGATGTACTGCATTGAACTAGGCAAGTTATCGACCATCATGCTGGTTTGGCCAGCCAATAAATCAGCCAAGGCTGGACCAGCACCTTTGTAAGGCACATGAATAATATCGATGCCTGCTTGGGCCTTAAACAATTCCCCGGACATATGAATTGACTGACCCCGCCCAGAAGACGCAAACGAATATTTACCAGGATTCGCTTTTGCTAAAGCAACCAACTCAGCCACAGTCTTCGCGGGAACTTCAGGATTCACAACTAAGACATTTGGGTTGGCAATCACAATAGTGACTGGCTCCATATCTTCCATTTTGTAAGGAAGATTTTTATATAGGCTGTAGTTAATGGCATTTGGGCCAATGTTGCCCATCGCCATGGTGTAACCATCAGCTGGCGCAGCCAACAAAGCCTGAATACCGATAATCCCCGCACCACCCGCCTTATTCTCCACAATCACAGGCTGACCCAATTCTTTGCCTAATACATCCGATAAAGCGCGTGAGGCAATATCCGTGGTTCCACCAGGCGCTGCAGTCACAATAATTTTGACTGGCTTATTTGGGAATGGTTGCGCGAATGCTGATGCAACCGCAAATGCGGTTGCAAAGATGGCCGCACCCAAAGTCGCACACTTCTTACGCCAAAACATATACTGATTCATCCCGTCTCCAACTTTTTTTATATTGATGAACTAACTAGGTAGTTAATGAGTAGTTAAAATTACTTTTTATTCATTCCTGCTTTGCGAGCTTCAATCTCTTTATTGATTGCTGCAATGGTTTTGGCATCTGGTGACTTCCAGTTTCCACCGGAGTTATTGACCATATAAACCAATGCATCGGAGAAACCTTCAACGCTTAAATTAGGACTGCCTCCCTTGGGCGGCATACCGCGCACTCCAAAGTAGGCATGTGCCGTTAAGGTTACTTGACCTTCCGCAATAAGTGGCGCCCACTTGGCCTTGTCGCCAAACTTCGGCGCATTTAATACACCCGCCCCATGGCAATTTACACATACTTGCTTATAGGTATTTTCGCCAGACTGGGCATTGGCCATCCCAGACAAAGACAGCAAAACGGACACTATCGCAACAAGTTGTAATGGATGCTGAAATTTCATGATGCGCATAACTCCAATTTAAGGTTGTGATTTTTTAACACGCTCAGTCCAAAGCTGCCAAGGTCTGCCAATCGTTTTCTCGATCGTCTCTTGAGAAATGGTGGCTTCACCAGGTGTTAGATATTGGACTTGACCCATCTTCATCGCCTCAGACTGAATGCTGGCATTTTGAATTGCATAGATTGCTCGAAACACGGCTTTTTTGATTGAGTCACCACCTGCTGCATAGCCATGACCACGCATCAATACAAAGTATTGCAAGCCCATGGTTTGAGATAAAGCATTTCCTAACTCCACATTGCTAATAAACATATCTGTATCGGGATTTGGCTTAGCAAAATTACGAATCTCAAATATCGGCGCGCCCTCACCCAGGAAGGAGCTCATGTGATAGACCGGCTTTAAGGTGGTACCAGTTAAGCCATAAGGCAAGATGGGTGGCGCATGTCCATGAATTACTGAATTAAGGTCTGGTCGGTTTTTCAAAATACCGCTATGTATAAAGCGCTCGCCATAAGCCACCCTCGTATCGCCGTTGAGCGCTTTACCGCTCATATCAAACTCAATAATGTCTTCAACCTTAACGGTCGATGGAGCAACGCTTCTAGCTAAAAAGAAAGTATTGGGATTGGCTGGATTACGCACGCTGATGTGGCCATAGCCATCAACTGCATTTTGGTCATACAAAATGTGATTCGCGATCACTAGCTCTTCAATTGCGGCTTTTACTTTGGGGTCTTGGTCCATCTGCTCCTGCACTGATACCGCAAAGGTATTCGTGATGCCAAACACCAGACATGAAATCAGAATTTTTTTCATTATTCAACCTTACCGATCTTGCGAACGACGTCGCCCATCTGCGCAGATTCCTTATCCCAGAAGACTTTGAATTCTGGCGCATCCATGTATTGAATTGGACTTCCAGCGCCATTAATTACAGCACGCACACGCTCATCATTTGCCGCTTGCTTCGCGGCTTCACGCAACTTATTGGTAATGTAATCGGGGGTAGCGCTCGGCACAAAGAGACCAGCCCATTGTGAGAATTCAATCTTCACACCCATTTCCTTAAAGCTAGGCACCTCAGGCATGCTTGCCAATCTGCCATCACCCCAATGCGCCAAAGCGCGGACTTTGCCTGCTTTGATTTGCTGGACGATTGAAGAAGGTCCTGTCGCAATCGCATCAACCTGACCACCCAAAAGCCCCACAATCGCTGGACCAGCGCCTGTATATGGAATATGCACCATATAAAACTTTTCAGAAGACTTGAGCATCTCCATGGGCACATGCATCGTTCCGTAGTTGCCCGATGAACCAAAATTGTATTTACCAGGATTAGCGCGCATCGCAGCTACAAAAGATTTGTAATCCCTCCAAGGGCTATCAGCTCTCACAACCAATACCGTTGGATCAGCAGTAAAGCGTGCGATTGGTTTGAGTTGATTTAATTGAAAGGACTGTTCGCGCCCCACTACTTTGTCAGCCTCAGGAATAATCGAGATAGACGATAAAGCCATCAAGATGGTGTATCCATCGGGTTTCGCTTTAGCTACTGCCGCCATCCCAATACCGCCACCAGCGCCTGCTTTGTTTTCCACGACAACGGGTTGTCCCAGGATGCGAGTTAAGGCTTCCGCCACAGGTCTACCTACAGCATCAGCAACGCCGCCTGGCGGAAAAGGCACAACCATGGTGATCGGTCTTGTTGGCCAAACTTCTGGCGCTTGCGCAAATGCCGCAATAGAAATAAAACATGCCACAAAGTAGCTTAGCGCACGGCCAAGTGTAAAGATTTGTCTCATTTTTGCCCCTGAATCGTAATTTAGTTATTATTTATGCTCTTTATCCTACTACAAGAATGATCACAATAATCAAGGGTTAGCATAGACATAACCCCCACTGGAGATAACAATCATGAAATACGCTGCATTTTCTTTAATCAAAGAGCCCTCAAAGACTCGTGTTGGCATCGTCTCCGCGGACGAAAAGACTATTCAAGAATTGGATTTAGGGGTTGATGTCAGTGAAGAAGGGATCGTCGCTATTCTGAAGGCGGATCTTGCGGGCAAAACACCTAAGCCTGTAGCAACGCACGCAATGAATGAAATACGCTTACTTGCCCCCGTACCCCGTCCACGTAGAAATATTTTCTGCGTTGGCAAAAACTATCACGAACACGCTAAGGAATTTTCGAATAGCGGCTTTGATGGAAGCGCAAAACCAGGTGAAGACATTCCCTCACACGCGATTTTCTTTACCAAACCACCCGAAGCTGTAACAGGCCCAAACACAAACGTCATTATTCCGACAGCTGTTTCTACTTGCATTGACTATGAAGCTGAATTAACGATTGTAATTGGCAAAGGCGGCAAAGGCATTAGCGAAGCAGATGCCTTGAAGCATGTCTGGGGCTACACCGCCATCAATGATGTGACTGCACGTGATTGGCAACAACGCCACAAACAATGGTTTTTGGGTAAGAGCTTTGACACCTTCTGCCCAATGGGTCCATGGGTAGTCACTGCCGATGAAGTAAAGCACGATGACATCCCTGTTAAGTGCTGGGTCAATGGCGAATTACGCCAGAACTCCAATACCAAAGACTTCATCTTTGATATTCCGAATATGATCGCTACAGTTTCAGCTGGAATCACACTCTACCCTGGCGATCTTATTGCCACCGGTACACCAGTTGGGGTTGGTATCGGATTTAAACCACCAAAATATTTAGTCAACGGTGATGTCGTCGTCGTTGAAATGGGTGGCATTGGAAAACTTGAGAATACTTTTATTGCCGAATAAATCCTTTATTTAGTAATTCGTTTTCTTAATGAAGAAAGCCACCCTAGGGTGGCTTTTGTTTTACCAAACAGGCATCAAGTATTCACGCCTATCCCAATCATCCCAATCCAAAATGAACGGCGATGCGATAGGTAATGAAGGATGCTATATATGCTAGTCCGAACAAGTAACTCAACATCACGGCTGGAATCTTCCATCCACCGGTTTCGCGCTTAACGGCAGCGATAGTGGATAGACACTGAGGGGCAAATACAAACCATGCCAATAGGGAAAGCGCGGTAGCCAAGGACCAATCACTAGAAATCAGCGGTATCAATGCCTCAGCAGCATCCGCGCTTGAGCTGGATAAAGCGTAAACCGTAGCCAATGAACTCACCACTACTTCACGTGCAGCCATTCCAGGAACTAAGGCAATACTGATTTGCCAGTTAAATCCGATAGGTGAAAAGATGTGTGCCAGCGCTTCACCCAACATACCCGCGAAACTATATTCAATCGGCGGTAAGGTTGCACCTTCTGGCGGCAACGGAAAGCTAGAGAGTACCCAGAGCCCAATTGTCATTACCAATATGACGCCGCCAACTCGGTGCAAGAAGATTTCCGCACGCTGCCATAAGCTAATGGCCAGATTGCCTATTCGAGGAAGGTGATAACTAGGCAACTCCATCATCAACACATTGGTGCGGAACTGCTCACTCGCAAAGCGCTTTAAGACCCAAGCAACCCCCATTGCCCCTAATATTCCAGCAAGATAAAGCAAGAACAACACCAATCCCTGCAAATCAATATTGCCCCATAGCTTTTGCTGAGGAATAAATGCAGAGATCAATAATGCGTATACCGGCAAACGCGCTGAGCAAGTCATCATGGGCGCAATCAAAATAGTTACCAAGCGATCACGCGTATTAGAAATACTTCTTGTCGCCATAATTCCAGGAATTGCGCAGGCAAAACTTGAAAGCAAAGGAATAAATGAGCGGCCAGACAAACCCACCGACCCCATTACCCTATCCAATAGATAAGCAGCCCTTGGCAAGTAGCCAGACTCTTCGAGCAACAAAATAAAGAAAAACAAAATCAAAATTTGAGGCAAGAAAATCACTACACCACCAAGACCCGCCAGAATGCCATTGATCAGCAAACTACGTAGCCATGTATCCGGAAGAATGCTGCTGATTTGACCGCCGAGATATTCAACTGAAGTCTTAATCATTTCCATGGGTACCGTAGCCCAACTAAATACCGCCTGGAATATAAAGAAGAGCAACGCCACTAAAATAATGGGGCCCATTACTGGGTGTAATAAGACCGAATCTAATCGATCACTCAGGCGATCAGGAATGATTTGATCTAAGCCTAAGTTTTGTAAGATGCGTTGCACCTGCACATTGTCAGCCTCAGCATGAGCGATATGTGAAGCCACATTTTCTAGAGTGGCATCACCAGTGCCTGTGCGTAGCGTATTGAGATTACGCCAGTCTAGTTCCGCCAAAAATGACTTGATCTCATCAGCGCCATTGGTCTGAATGCCCACACTAGTTACAACTGGCAAACCTAGCTCTTTTGAAAGCGCTGTCGTATCAATCTCTAAACCTTGCCGCTTAGCAATATCAAGCATATTGAGAACAACCACGCAAGGCAAACCCAATCGCTTTGCGGCTAATACTAGACGCAGATTACGACGTAAGTTCATTGCACTCAAAATACATAGAACCAAATCGGGACGCTTCTCACCCTCCGCCCTGCCCAACAACACATTGCAAGTGACGCGCTCATCAAGCGATCTAGGATAAAGACTATAAGCACCCGGCAAATCCAATATGCGAACACTTTTTCCTGAGGCTAAAGTTAAGCGCCCCTCTTTGCGTTCAACAGTAACACCAGAGTAATTAGCAACCTTTTGTCGACTGCCAGTGAGTAAATTAAATAGTGCAGTTTTTCCGCAATTGGGATTTCCCAATAAGGCAACGAGAGGTTCACTTGGAAAAAAATGAACTGTGGACTCAGTCATTGACCGACTCCACTTCAATCATGCGCGCTTCGGAGTGGCGCAATGCAAATGTCGAGGCACCCACCCGAACAAGATAAGGCCCTTTTTTTAGGAGACCCTTACGCAATAAAGTGACCTGCTCGCCCGGCAAAAAACCAATATCCTCCAACTGCCCCTTAATTTGAGGGGCACCTTTAGGTGCATTTACGACGCTCACCCGATAAAGACTGCCTAGACTGACTTGGTCTAAATTCATGCAATGTGTTCAATACGATTGGTTTTGCCTGCTGATAGCTCATTATAGCGACAAATGAGAATGAATATCATTCATGCAAAATGATGGGATTTCAGGGCAATAATGCGGGATTTTTAGTCCTCAATGCTTGATCCAAAACAAAAGTGTGGGCACTAATGCATACTGATTAAAACTCTTATCCATAGATCATCATGTACTTACCAAAACACTTTGCTATAGATAACCCAACCCTACTAGCGCAGATCATTCATGAGTATCCGCTCGCTACCATTGCTGGCAATCTCAACGGTCAACTCGAAGTTAACCACGTGCCCTTGATGTTAAGTGCCGATAAAAAGAAGTTATATGGTCATATCGCCAGAATGAATCCACTCATGAAGATTGCGCAGAGTTCAGATACATCAGTCACTGCAATCTTCAACGGGCCCAATGCTTACATCACACCTGCATGGTATCCATCAAAAAAAGAATCGGGGAAAGTAGTGCCGACCTGGAACTATGCGGTAGTTCATGCGCAAGGCAATATCAAACTCATTGAAGATGCGCAGTGGCTCAGAAGTCATGTAGCCCAAATGACTGATATTCATGAGCCCACCTATCAATCCAACTGGAAACTAGATGATGCCCCAGAGGAATATGTGCAGACTATGCTGAAAGCGATTGTCGGTATTGAAATCGATATTCAGAATCTAGTTGGCAAATTTAAGCTTAGCCAAAATCGGCCTCCTGAGGACTACGCTGCGGTAGTGGATGAGTTAGACCAATCGCCTCAAGAAATGCTGCAGGCTATGCGCCAATACATGAAGCCGTAATTTAATTATTAGCTAAGGTATTGCGTAACCATACTTAATCAAGATTGCCTTAGCCTGAGCACCCTGCATAAATCGATACAGATCTTTGGCCTCCTGCGGCGCGCCCTTAACCAGAACCATTCTTTGTCTGATAGGGTCATAAAGTTTAGGGTTGAGCGGAATGAAATTTGTTTCTTTAATCACCTCGGGTGACTTGGCAAGAGAAAGTGCAGTAAAGCCAATCTCTGCAGCTCCAGTTACAACATAGGTCGTTGCGACTCCGATGTTGTCTCCGTAAACCAATTTATCTTTAGCAAGATCCCATAACCCTTCAGCCTTTAAGAACTCAACCGCCGCTTTTCCATAAGGCGCTAACTCTGGCTTGGCAATCGCAACCTTGTTAGCCTTAGCAATCGCTTTTGCCAACTCCGCTTTGTTATCCATCAACACGATTCCTGAATTCGTTTTAGCAATCAAGGCCAACTTACCTATGGCGTAAACAGCTCCCTCATCAATCGTCTTGCCGTTCTTATAAAGCTCCATTGGGAAATGTTCATCCGCAGCAATAAACAAATTAAATGGCGCACCATTCATGATCTGAGCAGTGAAATTGCCTGACGAGCCATAAACCACCCTCATATCTGTCTTGCCGGTTGATTTAAATGCTGATGAAATTTCAGCAAAAGCATCTTTCATATTGGCGGCAACGGCAACCGTTGTGCTTTGTGCAAACGCAATGTTTGCACATAACAAAAGGGGAGCTAGCAGTGAAGTTGAGAAAAGTGACATGGGAAACTATTCTAGTCAATCACCAACTCTAGAGCCAATTTTGAACTTGGCGATTCAGACTAATAGATTTATAGCCTGACGTGTTTCCTGAGTAACTACGGATCTTACGAATCAACTTAGATGACTCTGGATGAGAAAGCATATCTTTATGCATGGCGATGAAAAATATCTCATCTTTTAGTGGCACGAAACCCAGTCCATTTTCTAATGCGATATTTTTAACCCCAAGGCCAACGTCAGCCTTACCAGCCAAAATCGCGTTGGCAACCGCGGAATGGGTAAATTCTTCATGAAGGTAGCCATTAATGTCTGCCGGCTCAATACCCTGCTCCAGCAATAAGGTATCAAGTAATAGCCTCGTACCAGAGCCAATCTGGCGGTTGATAAATCGAATTTTAGGGTTAAGCAAATCCTCTATCGCCTGAATATGAAATGGATTTCCCTTCTTCACAATGAAGCCCTGCGTGCGCTTCATCACGGGAAAGATTTCAATATTGTGCTTACGCAATCGCTGATGTATTACCTGTGAACTTTTTTCATCTGATACGTGATAGCCAGCAATATGGGCATTGTTGTTCAATAGCTGCTCTAAAGACTCTCCGGATCCAGCAATCTTTAAACCGAATCCTTTAACCTCAGCAGCAGCTTTCTGAATGATTGAATCACTGCTGGAATAAAAGCTCCAGCGAGCACCCTCTAGCTTCTGGTGTTTCTTGATTTCTCTTTGCAAAGCATCTTGATAGCTCACTCCATGTTGCGCATAAGACCCTTGCATTTCTTCAATGAATTGACATAGAAATGAGCCGAACTCTGTCAACTTGGATCCATGGCCTTTAGTGCGAATCATCAAAGGTATGCCAAGGCTTGCCTCCACCTGATTCAATTTTCCCCAAACTCCACGATATGAGATGCCAGAGTTCTTGCTAGCCAAAACCAATGAACTACCGCCACGAATATCCTTCAATAACCCTACTAACCAGTAAAGATCAATGGCATCCCTCTCGGGGTCTTGGGTATTCAGAATCAGGGTTGGTCGAGCTTCAATTCGCATATGTAATTTTTTGCATATTCATTAAGTATTAATGTATGCGATGATACAAATTTACACAACCCCCATAGCATTTAATTGAGGAATTTCATGAAAAAGCTTTTTCACTCACTTTTATTAAGTCTTG
The DNA here is from genome assembly GCF_013307225.1 of Polynucleobacter tropicus. Taxonomy (NCBI): domain Bacteria; kingdom Pseudomonadati; phylum Pseudomonadota; class Betaproteobacteria; order Burkholderiales; family Burkholderiaceae; genus Polynucleobacter; species Polynucleobacter tropicus. The sequence continues at coordinate 1,375,967 of NZ_CP028942.1, forward strand.
CACTCATAAGTGCAGTCTTGGCTCCGAATGCTCAAGCCCAGGAAAAAAGCATCATTATTTCTTCCACAACATCTACTGAGCAGTCTGGCTTATTTGGATACATCCTGCCTATCTTTAAGATGAAATCAGGTATTGATGTCAAAGTTGTCGCTGTTGGCACTGGTCAAGCACTAGACATTGGTCGTCGTGGTGATGCTGATGTGGTCTTTGTGCATGACAAACCCGCTGAAGAGCAATTTGTACAAGACGGCTATGCGACAAAACGCTATGAAGTCATGTACAACGACTTTATATTGATTGGCCCCAAGTCTGATCCTGCGAAAGTGGGCGGTGGCAAAGACATTCAAACAGCATTCCAGAAAATTGCCGCAGCGCAAGCGCCTTTTATCTCCCGTGGAGATAAAAGCGGTACACATGCTGCTGAACTTCGTTATTGGAAAGGTGCAGGCATTGCTGTTTCACCAAGTCAGTCTTGGTACAAAGAAACAGGATCGGGCATGGGCCCTGCTCTTAACACCGCTTCCGCAATGAATGGCTACATTCTTGCCGATCGAGGCACATGGTTAAGCTTTAAAAATCGTGGCGACTTAACAATCCTTGTTCAAGGCGACCCCAAACTCTTTAATCAATATGGCGTGATGTTGGTGAACCCAGCGAAATTCCCTTCGGTCAAGAAAGCGGAGGGACAGGCATTTATTGATTGGTTAGTTTCCAAGAATGGTCAAGACGTGATTGCAAGCTATCAAATTGGTGGAGAGCAACTCTTCTTTCCCAATGCGAAGAAATAGCCGTTTTTGATTACCCTATAGAAAAAGCCCGCATTTGCGGGCTTTTCTTTTAGCTGGATTAATCCAGCGTATTGCATATTAAGAATTACTTCTTAGGTGTTACAAAACCAATCGCGGTATCGTCCACAAACTCAACCATGACATCGTCACCAGCTTTAAATTTCTCGAGACCGAGAACGCTTGGATCAACCTTAACCTTTTGCTTCTCACCGCTAGGCATTGTAAAAGTTACGATGCGGGTTTTTTGATCGATTGTGCCGATCTTTACTGTTGCATAAATCGTATCAGTAGTTTCTTCGAATGGTTTTGCAGATCCTTTACCAGCAATCACAACAGAACGCACACCAGAAACACCTGGTTTAGCATCTTTCCCAGCGGCAGTTAATCCAACTGCAATCGCTTGCGCATGCTCAACCAAGAAAACATCCCCCTTCTTTACTTTGTCCAAGTCATTTACAGACTTAGCAACGTTCATCTGCGCCAAATTGCCGTTCGCGTCTTTCAAGACAACGATACGTTTTTTTGCATCAACTGAATCAACAGTCGCACCAAGCACAACTACATCAGCAGCCAAAGGCAACATTTTTGTAGGCAATTGAGCAAATGCGGAAGCGGTAAAGGCAACACCAATAGCGGCGAATAAGCCAGCAAGTAAAGATTTCTTCAAAGTAACTCCTAATTGAATAAAGGGTTTATGGATTCAAGAACGAATCGCTATTTTTATTGTAACCACAATTAATAAGCTTCCAATCAGGGATTTATTTGATAAATTGGGAGGATTATCTACAAAAGACCTATGCATTTGGACATCCTCATTAGACCGTGGCAAGAAGCTCAAAAAAACGCCTTTAAGGTCAGGCACGAGGTTTTTATCCTCGAGCAGAAAGTGCCAGAAGATCTTGAAATCGATGAATTCGACCCTGCAGCCTTCCACGTCCTTGCCTACTCTGACAATACCTGCATTGGGACAGCTAGATTGCATATTAATAATGAAGGTTTTGGCCAGATTGGACGCATGGCGGTATTGCCCTCATTTCGCAATAAAGGGCTAGGCCGAGAAATCATGAAGGCACTGATTGGCACTGCAAAATCAAAAGGGATTTCCTCCCTCACATTGCACGCCCAAGTAAGCGCAATTCCATTCTATGAAAAGCTTGGTTTTATAGCCAATGGGCCTATATACGATGAAGCAGGCATCCCTCACCGTAATATGATGATGGTATTACCAATCTAGATTTGCTTTCTATGACCAACTCCACCAACCCAAACCCTTCCGCCCTTGCCGAATTTACTTACGTTCATCGCGTTTGTTATTCCGATACCGATGCAGCTGGTTTTGTCTATCACGGTCGTTACCTTGAAATCTTTGAACGTAGCCGTGCAGAATGGCTTGCGCAACGTGGCCAAAGCCCAACCAAGCTCATGAATGAGTTCAATATAGTGATGCCAGTTCGTGAGCTCACTATGAACTTCTACAAACCAGGCAGACTGGATGACCTCTTGCATATTGACCAAGTGATTGAGCATCGTGGTCGCACGCAAGTCAGCGTTAAGCAAACCGCTCAACGCAAGCTTCCCGATAGCGATGAAATGCAAGTCATTGCCAGCGCTACGCTTCACATTGTCTGTGTTGATACCAATACGCTTAAACCGAAGGCGTGGCCCGAGTGGTTGTTTCAAGACCAATAGACCGGAGGTATTTCTACGATGGAGAAAATGATGGTCGATGGCAAGCTTCTCACCTTTGTTAAAGAATTAAGTCAACTGCTTGATCAGAATCCCAGCGAAGAAATTATTTTTACTAAAGGCAAAAAACTGCTCCAGGATCTTATTGCGGTAGATGACTGGCTTCCAGCGGAATTTACAAAGCCGCATCCGCAGTATTACCAGCAATATCTTCTGTATGCAGACCCATTAGATCGTTTCTCCATTGTGAGTTTTGTCTGGGGTCCTGGACAAAAGACGCCTGTCCATAACCATACGGTTTGGGGCATGGTCGGGCAATTACGTGGCGAAGAAAAAGGTACGCCCTACCATCGACAGCCTGAAGGTGGATTTAAAGCAGGTGATCCTTGCATCTGCCCTCCGGGTCATGTCGACACTGTCTCTCCGAAGACGCACGATATCCATGTGGTGGAGAACAATCTTTCAGATCAAACGTCAATCAGCATTCATGTTTATGGCGGCAATATCGGCAGAATTCAGCGCTCCGTCTTCGATCCAGTTACCGGCGCCGAGAAACCCTTTGTATCTGGCTACGCCAATACCTTAATTCCCAATCTTTGGAATCCTTAGTAACAGCAACCTGATTCGCTAAAATAGACAGGTTATCGCGGCATGCAGTCTGATGCCTTCGCCCTTTTCTATTTATCACTCGGAAAACCATGACTATTTCTCGTCGCTCAGCTATTAAAACTATTGCGGGTGCATTTGCTCTGCCAACACTCAATCCAATTTCTTCTGCATTCGCTCAAGCCAATCCGAATTGGTCAACTTATGAAATCGTCACAGAAGTCAATTTGGAATCGCCCAATGGCTTTGCGGAAACATGGATTCCATTGCCTCTCGTTTTTGATACGAACTACTTCCGCACTCTAGCAATCAGACCAGAGTCTAGCGATCCTAAAGCAGTCAATCAAATTTATGAAACTGCAGACAAGCAAGCACGCATGCTCTGGACAAAGTGGGACAAATCCGCGACGAATCACAGCGTCAAAGTATCGATACTGGTAAGCACCTGCAATCGCAATCTTGAAATTAATCAAGCCAATCCCGCATTAACTCTTTCAAAAGCAGAGAAGAGTTATTGGACACGCGGCACAAAATATCTACCAACTGATGGCATCGTGAAGGCTAAGGCACAAGAATGTCTTGCAAATGTGCCAGCTAATGCAACTGATGTTGAAAAAGCCAAAGCAATCTACAACTGGGTAGTTGATAACACCCATCGTGATCCAAAGACTCGTGGCTGCGGTCAAGGCGACGTGAAGTTGATGCTTGAAACCAATAATCTCGGCGGTAAGTGCGCTGATATCAATGCGGTATTTGTGGCGCTTGCCCGCTCTGCCGGCATTCCAGCTCGTGATGTTTACGGTATCCGTATTGCAGACTCCGCTCGCGGTTACAAGAGCCTAGGTAAATCAGGCGATATCACTAAAGCGCAACACTGCCGTGCTGAGTTCTACGCTACTGGTTATGGCTGGATGCCTGTTGATCCTGCCGATGTGCGCAAAGTAATCCTAGAAGAAACTGGTGGTCTCGCAGTAAACGATCCAAAAGTATTGGCTATTCGTGATTACCTCTTTGGTAATTGGGAAATGAATTGGATGGCCTACAACTATGGCCATGACATCGCACTCCCAGGATCAAAACTTGGAAGCAAGGCTGACATCCCATTCTTAATGTATCCACAAGCAGAAAATACAGAAGGTCGTTTTGACTCACTTGATCCTGATAACTTCAAATACAAGATCACCAGCCGTCAAATCTCTTAATCATTTAAGGGATTGCTTTTAATGAGATATACCAAGCCAGTTCTAGACGTTGCTCTAGCACTGGCTTTTGTTTTTCTCACTTGTGTTGCATCGAGCGTCAACGCCCAATGGCAACCGGCATCCAAAGTTGGCTTAACCCAGACACCCCCAACTCAACTGAACAACCTTTCAGGAAAGCCAGTTGATTTATCTGAGTTCAAGGGCAAGGTTTTAGTAGTTAACTTCTGGGCAAGTTGGTGTGAGCCTTGCCGCGCTGAGTTTGAAGAGTTGATTCAGCTTCAGGAAAACTATGGCGGTAAAGGGTTAAAAGTATTCGCGATCAATCTTACGGAAATGAAGCCTCGTATTACGCAATTTCTTAAAGGAAGCGGGCTTCCTGAAAATGGCATTGAAATACTGCTCGATCGCAATAGCACGACCTATAAATCCTGGAAGGCGCGCGGAATACCAACAACATTCTTGGTGGGCAAGAATGGCAAGATAGAAGGTATTTGGATTGGGGCTATAGAGAATGTCGATAGCGAGGAAGTAAAAGGCAAGATTGAGGTCTTACTTCGCCAATAGTGCAATTTCGATCTTCTGATACCCTAACCATATGACTACAGCAACCACTCCTATCGAACCACGCCTTACCTCTCTCTCACATGGGGGTGGCTGTGGCTGCAAAATCGCGCCTGGTGTTCTCTCTGAGATCCTGAAGAATGTTCCGCAATTGCCTTTTCCTAAAGAACTCTTGATTGGCATTGAAACATCGGATGATGCTGCCGTATATCAGATCAATGAATCGCAAGCAATCGTTGCTACGACTGACTTCTTTATGCCCATCGTGGATGATCCATTTGATTTTGGAAAAATTGCGGCGACTAATGCGATCAGTGATATCTATGCCATGGGTGGTACACCGCTCTTCGCGCTTGCTTTGGTTGGCATGCCTATCAAAGTACTCTCCAACAAAACGATTGCCAGAATTTTGGAAGGTGGTGCGGAGGCTTGTCGTAGCGCAGGTATTCCTATTGCTGGTGGTCACACAATTGATTCGGTTGAGCCGATCTATGGACTAGTTGCCATTGGCATCGTTGATCCTAAGCACGTTAAAAGTAATGCAAGCGCTCAAGCTGGAGATGTTCTTATACTTGGCAAGCCATTGGGTGTAGGTATTTTGTCTGCAGCTCTCAAGAAAGATATGCTCGGTCCCGATGGTTATCGCGAGATGATTTCCAACACCACGAAACTGAACTCTGCTGGACCAGACTTAGCAAAAATCAATGGCGTGCATGCATTAACCGATGTCACTGGATTTGGCTTAGCTGGTCATACTCTTGAGCTAGCTCGTGCCTCTAATTGCACTGCTCACATCGATTGGAGTCAGGTACCCCTACTCTCCAATGTTCAAAATCTTGCCGATGATGGAGTTATTACTGGAGCGTCGGATCGTAATTGGCTAAGTTATGGCGACGAGGTGGGTATTCCTGCGGATTTCACTACAGCGCAACGCGCCCTCTTAACCGACCCTCAAACCAGTGGCGGCTTATTAGTATCGTGCAGCCCTGAGTCTGTTAAAGAAGTCTTGGATATCTTTAACCAACATCATTTTTTGGGCGCTCGCGTGATTGGTCAAATGAGCAAACGCCAAGGCAAGCCTCTGGCCGTTTCGTAAGCCAATCTTAAGTTAGTCTTTTAGATTAAATACGCTTGAGAAATCGAGCTGACCATTTCCTGCTTTGCTGTGAGACTCGTAAAGTTGTCGAGATAGCTCGCCCAGTGGAACACTTGCCCCAAGGTCTTGAGCATTCTCGATAGCCAAGCCCATATCTTTGAGCATGAGGTCCACTCCAAATCCACCGGCATAGTCCTTTGATGAAGGCACGTTTTCCATTACTCCAGGACAAGGGTTATATAACTCTAACGCCCAATTACGACCAGAACTCTTAGACATAATGTCGGAGAGCACCTTGGGATCCATGCCATTCGCAATTCCCAAACGTAAGGCTTCGCTAGTCCCCAGCATCTGAATACCCAAAAGCATATTGTTGCAAACCTTAACCGTCTGACCTGCGCCACTACCGCCCGCATGAAAAATATTTTTACCCATCTTCTCCAAGATTGGACGAATGCATTCCACGACAGAATTTTCTCCCCCAACCATGAAAGTCAATGTTCCTGCTTGAGCGCCAGCGGTACCACCTGACACGGGCGCATCAACCATGGCGAAACCTTTAGCCTTTGCCTCTGCCGCAACTGCTTGCGCAACTTTTGGTGAAATCGTTGAGCAATCAATCAATAGCGTTTTGGGGTTAGCGTTAGTTAGTAAACCATTTGCGCCAAGATACAAGCCCTCCACGTGACGTGAAGCAGGCAACATACTAATAACAACATCAGCTCCGTCAGCTGTCGCATTAGCGCTCTTGGCCACTTTGCCGCCCGCTTTTGCAAATGCCTCAATCTGCCCTTGCACTAAATCAAAACCAGTTACCTCATGGCCCGCTTTCAGGAGATTGATTGCCATTGGCAAACCCATATTGCCCAACCCGATAAATCCGATTTTCATATTGATCCTAATTTATTTTTTACGTGATGCTAAATACTTAACCCCTGTAGGTCCATAAGCCTCTGAATGGGACTGCTCATACGCCAGCTCGAACATATCCCCTGCTTCATATTTCCTTAGTCCGTCTTGCGATTCAATTTCGATATATCCATCCACTACAAGTGCACGAACCGCAAATGGGTGAGTATGACTATCAAGATGGCCGCCAGGCGGTTGCGTGACTTCAACAGGATCTGGATACCCCAACCGAGACAATTCTTGTAGAAATCGATCTTTATTCATAATGAAACTATAGCGTGGATATACACTCTTTTCAGCAGCCCCTTCCTTGAGGACATGAACACTATGGCAGTCAAAGTCATCGGCTTAATTAAGCTTACAGACCATTCCGCTTTCGAGCAATATCGCGCCGAAGTTGGCAAGACGGTCGAGCGATATAAAGGCAGCGTCGAGTTTAGAGGCTCGCTAACAGAAATCTTTTGGAATGAACTTGGCTGCGAGGCATTTAGCGCCTGTGTTGAATTGCACTTTCCCAGCAAAGAAGACGCTCATGCTTGGGCGCATAGCGCTGAATACCAGAGCCTTCTGAAGATTCGCAGTCAGGCAATGAGGTTAACCCTCTTTGGAGTTGAGAGCTAAAAACAAAAAAGCCCAGCTTTGTAAGCCAGGCTTTTTTTGATCAATTAGGGCAAGAATTATTTCTTAGCTTCCATTGCTTCTTTTGCAGCAGTGATTTCTTTGCGACGCTCTTTGCAAGCACCTGCAATCTCTTGCAAGGCCTTACGGGCGCGTGCAGCAGATGCCTTAATGCCTTTTTCAATGAACTTCTCGTTTTCAGCTTTATAAGTTTCAAAAGCAGCTAACAATGTATCGTGTTGTGACATCTCGTCTCCCATTAATCAAGTAAATAGTCATACCTACAGCGAAATCAGTATATCCCTATAAAAAGTGTAAAAAACGGTCATTTTCATCAGGGATAACTCTTAGACTCAGTCATTTAGCTGACATGCTTTAATTATGGGAAATATTGAAAAAACTGCGAAAAAAATGAAAAAAATCCTACTTTTATTAGCTATCAGCCTACTTTCTGAGTTGGGAATCGCTCAAACGGGCTCTTGGCCTGCTCCTAATCGCCCAATTACCCTTATCAACCCCTTCCCGCCTGGCGGGGCTGTGGATGCCTTTGGGCGCCCATTAGCTAAGCAACTCTCAGTTCAGTTGAACGACTCGATTGTGGTGGATAACCGAGGTGGTGCAGGCGGCACTGTAGGCGCTGCAGCTGCGGCAAAAATGGCACCTGATGGATATACCTGGTTACTAGGCGCAGTTCATCATTCTATCGCTCCCAGCATGTATCAAAATCTTTCATATGACATCACCAAAGATTTTGAGCCGATTGCAATTATCGGTAGCGTACCCCATGTCATTGTTGTCAATCCTACGAAGTTTCCTAAGAATGATTTGAAATCTATCATTGAAGAAATTCGTAAACATCCTGGCAAATACAACTACGCCTCAACTGGAAATGGAACTTCGCAGCACCTAACAGGCGAGCTATTTAAGATACAAAATAAATTATTCATCACGCATATCCCTTATCGCGGTACTGGGCCAGCACTACAAGACGTTGTCGCTGGTCAAGTAGATATGATGTTTGACACCCTTGCTGGTGCTGCGCCTTTTATTAAGAGCGGCCAATTAATCGCAGTTGCTGTGGCCAGCAATCAACGTAGCCCTGCTTTCCCAAATGTCCCTACAGCTCAAGAGCTCGGCATCAGCAACTTCGTTGTTTCTAGCTGGTATGCGCTATGGACCATCAAAGGAACCCCAAAAGATATCGTCGACAAAATGAGTACTGAAGTACAAACTGCCCTAGCCTCACCAGACATTAAAGAACGTTGGGCGGGCATGGGGGCAACAGTTCCCAAAATGACCCGTGCCGAATTGAACACCTTCATCAACCAAGAAGTTGTACGTTGGCATGAGGTGGTCAAGAAATCAGGTGCGAAGCTGGATTAAAAACATTTATTAAAACCTAAAACAAAATAAGAGACACAAAATATAAATGGGCATTTCAACAAAAAACTATTCCTTTGTTCGCAACAAACTTTTAAATAAAGAAGAAATTGCATTTTTAGATGTTAGGGAAGAGGATCCTCATGCGCGTCAACACCCTCTATTTGCAGCCAATCTACCCCTCTCCCGCATTGAAGTGGACGCTTTTGCAAAACTTCCCAAGAAAAATGTACCTATCGTCACGCTTGATGATGGCGAAGGCTATGCAGAATTAGCAGCAAAACGATTAATCGATCTAGGCTTTACTGATGTTTCAGTTTTTGAGGGTGGCATTCAAGGCTGGAAGGACGCTGGCGGAGAGATATTTATAGATGTCAATGTGCCAAGCAAATCCTTTGGCGAGCTTGTGGAATCAAAGCGCCATACCCCCTCACTATCCGCTCAAGAAGTGAAACAACTAATAGATAATAAAGAAGATGTCGTTATCGTTGATGTCCGCCGATTTGATGAATACAACACTATGAGTATTCCGACTGGCATCAGCGTTCCTGGCGCTGAGCTAGTTTTGCGTTTACCTGAATTAGCACCCAACCCCAAGACAAAAGTAATCGTCAACTGCGCTGGTAGAACTCGCAGCATCATTGGCACCCAATCATTGATTAATGCTGGCATACCAAATGAAGTCAATGCCTTGCGTAACGGCACAATTGGTTGGACTCTGGCAGGGCAAGAGCTAGACAAAGGTCAAAGTCGTAAGTTCAAGGAAGTGAGCGAGAGCACTACTAACGAGGCGGCTACACGTGCTCGCAGCGTGGCTGATCGTGCTGGCGTAAAGCGTACAAATCTCGATCATGTTCGTGACTGGATGAAGCAATCGGAGAGAACAACTTACTTTTTTGATACCCGCACTCCTGAAGAATATGAGCGCTGTCATCTTCCTGGCTTTCGCTCTGTACCTGGTGGCCAGCTCGTTCAAGAAACTGAAATGGTTGCGCCCGTTAGAGGTGCGCGCATTGTTCTCGTAGACCCCAGCGGTGGCGGTGTTCGCGCAAATATGCCCGCTTCTTGGTTAGCGCAAATGGCCTGGGAGGTGTATGTATTAGATGGCATCAAAGCATCCGACCTAACTGAGCAAGGCACATGGAAACCCCCTCTACCTCAACTACCTCAAGTAGCAAATGTTGATGCGAGCACTCTTTCCAGTTGGCTTAAATCTGACAGCAATACGATTGTGGTGGATTTCAGTACACACGCAAACTACGTGAAGGGACATATTCCAGGTAGCTGGTATGCGCTGCGATCATTACTTCAGGATGCCATGAGCAAATTACCCAAAGTAGACCGCTATGTTTTGACTAGCTCTCCAAGTGAACTGAGTATTTTTGCGGCACAAGAGTTTCAAGCGCTCACCGATGCGGAAGTGTTAATACTTGATGGTGGTAACGCTGCTTGGGTTAATGCGGGTCTAAAGCTCGAAAAAGGTCCAAGTCATCTTGCCTCACCACCCCTTGATCGCTACAAGCGCCCATATGAAGGAACTAGCGTAGATCCAGCTGCTATGCAGGCTTACTTAGATTGGGAGTTTGGTTTGGTGGAGCAATTGGGCAAGGACGGAACCCATCACTTCTGGGTTCTCTAGGTCCTTGCAAATACTTCTATTGGTCGCAGTTTAACCAATCCGGTTACGCAGGATGCCAATGCCGGTGATATTGGTTTCCATAATGTCACCGGGTTTCATAAACTCCTGAGGAGTTCTGCCCGCTCCTACTCCAGATGGAGTGCCGGTGGCGATGATATCGCCCGGCAAGAGTGTTAAGCCCCGTGAAAGCTCAGAGATGATTGTTGGAATCTTGAAATACATTTGCTTGTAACTTGCATTTTGTTTTTCAACACCATTTACTTTGCAAATAATTCTGGTGTCCTCTAAATTAACACCCCCAGCCGTCACCACCCATGGCCCCATCGGCCCATGACCATCAATACTCTTGCCTTTAAACCACTGACCTGAGTGACGCTTTTGCTGAATATCACGCGCTGTTGTGTCGTTGTAAGCTGAATAACCAAAGACATAATCCATTGCGTTTTCTTCAGAGATATTCTTACCCTTTTTGCCAATAACAACAGCTAGCTCAGCCTCCCAATCGATCATCGTGGAAACGCCAGCGTCATAAGGAATATTGTCAAAAGGACCATTCATTGTTTGCGTGCCTTTTGAGAAGAACACTGGCACCTTTGGATATTCTTTTACTGCACTATCAGCACGATGCTTTAAGCCTTCTTCAAAGTGATCCAAGTAATTCCAGCCCACGCAATAGATGTTGGCCTGAGGCTTTGGAATCGGTGACAACAAGATAGTTTGATTCACATTCTGCAGATTTGAGCCGCGGCTCTTAAACAGTGCTGCGAGTTCTACAAGGCCTTTATTGCCAGAACCTGCCAATGAGATCATAGATGTTGGGTCAAATGAGAGTTGTAGTTTTTGACGCTTTGCTTCTGCCGGTATATCAATTACCAAGCCATCATTGGTAACCAAACCCAATCGAGATGTAGCACCCATCTTTGGCAAGTAGTTAGCAATGCGAAAACCCGCTTTTCCAGTGAGGGGCTCAACCACAATTGGTGGCTGACCCTCTGTAGCGGCAAGCGCATTCGTCATGATCATGCCACTCAAAGCGGCGGTTGCACTTAATTTCAGCGCGTCTCTACGATTTGTATCCACAAGGTCTCCTTTATTTAGCTTTTTATATTTAGATTTTGTCTATTAGAAAACAAGGTATCTGCCGTAAATCTTAATACCAAACCCATGCATGAGGCATAAAACCCAAAACTTGGCTATTCTTGAGCCATGTCCCATCTGAAACGTCACCCTATAACGCACATGCTAAGCTGTACGGCTATGTTGATAAGCCTGACCGCCTGCGAGCGCGAGACTTATACAAGCTGGAACTGCCAATCGGCTGGCGAAGCCAAAATCCCTATGGTGCTGAGAAAGGCTCAAATGGAATTTCAAGGAACTCAATTGAAATACTGCGGCAGCTTAGGAAATCAAAGCTTCTTTGACCCTGCCTGCTCAAATCAAACCGAACAGTCCAGCACCGCCTTCTCTCCTAAAACTGGTTTACTGATACAGCAAGGCAAAGAGTATCAATGTGTAGCCTTATAAAGTTGCGCTTTTGCTTTTGATGAATACTGCACCCAACAAAATTAATCCCAAGAAGCTACTACTTAGTAAGTGGACCGCAGTTCATCCAATTGCTAAACAAAAGCATTTTTTAGTGAGCAAAGTTATCTTGCCCGAGACGCCCGAAGAAAAAATTGAGTTTGTCGAAATCGAAGCCGTCTATAGCAAAAAGATGCGTCAAATTGCCTGGCGTGATCTCCTGAATAAGGAAGAATGGTTACAAGGCTGGAAATAAAAAACCACCTCAATACTAATGGTATGTGAGGCGGCTAGCTATTCGAGGAATAAATTAACTATTCTCCGCTTTTCTTCTTGGGGGTAGAAGATTTCTTGACCGCATCATCAATTTTCTTCTCAGCAGCCTCTGCTACCTCGTTCACGATACGACGACCTTCTTTAAACATCTTTTGTCCAGCCACTGACATTTCATTTACCACCTTTGACAACTTATCGGCATGAACTGGCACTTTACTTTCAGCATCCTCTAGCCAATTCACCAAAGAACTGCGGACTTTTTCTAGATGCTTTTCAGTTTCATCTGCAGCACCTTCGCCTAACTCCTTCAATACCGCTTTTACTTTCTTTTGATATGCAGTAGCACGCTTAGCCGCCTCTTTAGCAGCCTCTTCCTGCAAACTCTTTAATTTATTTAAATCATTTTTCGCGGCAGACTTGGCACTATCCAATGCGTTTTTCATGCCCCATTCGATCTCAGCCATATGGTGATCGCTAAGTTTCTTTGCCGCTTCTAACAGAGTATGCGAATAATCAAACAACTCTTTAGCTTTTTCACGTTGCCATTTTTGTAAATCTTTTGCATCCATTTTTAACTCCTATCTACCTTTGGTTTAGGGGGTTTACTAAAGCTTCTGTATCCACTCTATACCGAAATGAACGACCTGCCAATTCCCTTAATTCCCCACCAATTTAAAGCATTAAAATGATGATATGAGCTTACGAAAAAGCATTTACGAGACCATTGGGGGTGTCGACAAGATTAATGAATTAGTCGACCGTTTTTACGATTTAATGGCACTAGAACCTCAATTTCAGGGGATTCGATCCATGCATCCCCAAGATTTATCCACCTCAAGAGAAAAGCTCAAGTTTTTCTTAACTGGCTGGATGGGTGGCCCCGATATTTACTCACCCAAATATGGACACCCCATGCTTCGGGCTAGACATCTGCCATTTAAGATCGGCATTAGTGAGCGCGACCAATGGCTTGCATGTATGTATCGCGCAATGGAAGAGTGCGGGATTGAAGGCAATATTGCTAAGCAGCTAGAAGAATCGTTTTTCAACACTGCCAATTGGATGCGCAATCAAGCGCCTTAATCTAACTTTGCCCCTGCTTGCTTTACCGCTTTTGCCCACTTTGGCATTTCAGCGGCGAGATACTTACTAAATTGATCGGGGTTTAAGTATGCGGGGTCCGCCCCTTGATCAACCATCTTCTTCTGAATGTCAGGAGACTCTAAGGTTTCCTTAAAGGCATGACTGAGTTGATTTGCCACTTCAGGCGGCGTTCCTTTGGGAGCAAGAATGCCGTAGAAACCAACAACTTCTAAATTAGCAACGCCCGTCTCGACCACCGTTGGAGTATTTGGTAAAGCGGGATTACGCTTAGCGCTAGTAACAGCCAATGCCTTAACCTTACCTTGTTTGGCATAGTTCGCAGCTTGCGGAACGGACTCCGCCATAAATTGCACATGCCCCGCGATTAAGTCCGTGAATGCTGGCGCGCTTCCCTTGAATGGAATATGCACCATGAAAATCCCAGTCTCATTTTTCAACATCTCTGGAACTAAATGTGAGATGCCGCCATTACCAGCTGAACCGTAATTTAATTTACCTGGATTGGCTTTTGCATATGCAATAAATTCCTTGAGGGTATTTGCAGGTACATCCTTATTCACAATCAACGCTAAAGGCTGTTGAGCAGTTCGAGCAATCGGCTGAAAATCTCTTAGCGTGTCATAAGGCGACTTTGAATAAATAGCTGGGTTAATTACCATCGTCCCCGTATTGGCTAGCAGTACGGTATAACCATCAGCAGGAGACTGCATCACAAATTGCGCTCCAACCGCGCCACCTGCGCCCGCCTTGTAATCCACGATCACCGGTTGCCCCAAAATTGATTGCAGCTTGTCACTGAGCAATCGAATGTGCGCATCTAATGGCCCGCCCGCTGGAAAACCAATAATGATCTTAATGGGCTTTTCTGGATAAGCCGCCCAAACCCCATAGAACGGATTTAAAAGAGCAATCGCAAGAAATAATATCCTGATAGTTTGTGTGGGCTTGAGCATCATCCTGACAATTTAATTAAGTTCGATACACTTTATCTTAATACGACTTTTTGAATGAGAATATGACGGAAAGCGCCCTACTCTTATTAAGCGACCCCAATACTTGGATCGCGTTTTTCACACTTTCAGCTTTAGAAATTATTCTCGGCATAGACAATATTATCTTTATTAGCGTCATCGCTAATCGCTTACCCATTGAAATTCGTGAAAAAGTACGTCGCTTTGGTCTATTGTTTGCACTAGGCACTCGGATACTTCTGTTACTGAGCCTATCTTGGGTAATGAGCTTAACCGCACCACTCATCACCATTTCTGATCATCCAATCAGCGGTAGAGACCTCATCTTGTTGCTTGGTGGCTTCTTTCTCATCTGGAAGGCCTCTAAAGAAATCTATACCGAAGTAGAAGTAGGCGAACATGATGATGAGATTTCACCCGATGGCCCACACAAGGTCAACAAATCCATGTTCAGCTTGTTTGTGGGCTCTATTCTGCAGATTGGCTTGCTCGATATCATCTTCTCGCTAGATAGCGTGATTACCGCCGTTGGTATGGTCGATCAAATTAGCATCATGATTGCCGCAGTCATTGCCTCAATTTTGATTATGCTCATTGCAGCCAAGCCAATTGGCGACTTTGTGCACCATCACCCCTCTATTAAGGTCTTGGCTTTATCGTTTTTGACGGTAGTTGGCGTAGTGCTCATAGCCGAAGGCATGGGTGTACATATTCCCAAAGGCTATGTTTATGTTGCAATGGGCTTTTCACTAGCAGTTGAACTACTGAACATTCGCTCAAGAGAAAAGAAAAAGCGCAAAGCTCAAGCTTAAGCGCTCATAAAGTATTTACTAAATGGCTTGCGCGCAAGCGAAACCGCTAGCCCATGCCCACTGGAAATTGTGGCCGCCTAAGTGCCCAGTAACATCTACACACTCACCAATAAAGTGCAGACCTTGATGTTTGCGTGACATCATGGTTTGACTATCGAGGTCCTTGGTGCTTACGCCACCTAACATTACTTCTGCTTTTTTCCAACCTAGAGTGCCGGCAGGCTTAACAGACCAGTTTGTTAAAAGTTCTTTTAGTGTTTGGCGATCTTTTTTGGATGCCTCTACCCATTTGCGTCCATTTAGACTGCATTGCTCTGCAAAGGCTTTGGCTAAACGCTGCGGCATTAGAGAAGCCAATATTGTTTCCGTTAGCTTCAGTCGAAGTTCATCATCATTAAAAATCTCATCACAACGAACTGCGCCAGACTGGTCAAGATTTGCAAGCCAATCAATTCGGATGGGCTCACCCTCGACCCAATAACTACTTGCCTGCAAAATTGCGGGTCCCGACAGACCCTTATGGGTTATCAAAACATCTTCATTAAAATGGCAAGCACCATATCTTGAGCCCTTTGATCCTGAGTCAATCCCGATGGGCACACTCAGCCCAGCAAGCTCATTCAGACCAGAAAAGGTCTCCGCGGTAAATGACAGTGGCACTAGAGCAGGTCGAGGCTCTATGACATTCAATCCAAATTGCTTGGCAATATCTAGTGAATACGCGCTTGCCCCGATAGCTGGCACAGGTAGTCCACCCGTCGCCATGACTACCGATTTAGATTTTTCAACCCCCGCATTGGTATTGATCAGCCACTGATTACCCTCTTGGGCAATCGATTCAATTACTACTGGATGACGAATGGCAACATTGCCACGAGCACACTCAGATATGAGCATTTCAACAACCTGCTTAGCAGAGTCATCGCAAAAGAGTTGCCCCTGATGTTTCTCGTGATAAGCAATGCGGTACGACTGAATCAGTTTGATGAATTCCGCGGCCGGATATCTAGCTAATGCGCTTTTAACAAAATGGGGATTGAGTGACAAGAAATTGGCCGGGCCACTATGCAGGTTCGTGAAATTACACCGGCCGCCACCACTAATCCGAATCTTTTCACCTAGAACGGCAGCATGGTCTACGACAAGAACCTTCTTACCAAGTTGACCAGCAACCCCTGCACAAAATAAGCCCGCTGCCCCGCCACCAATAATGATGGCATCCCATGTTTTACTCATTGAAGTAGGCGCTACTCAAAACGATCAATGATCTCAGAGGAAACATTGAGTTTTTTCATGTGAAGCTTGGCGTAAGCTTGACGAAAGTTTTTCGTCATCGAGATCATGACAGATGCAGTCCAAGCAAAGGAAAACATACCCGAGAAAGCAATAATCACCGCCAGCATTTTCCAGCCATCAGGCAAGATGTCTTCCATGAAGCCCATCGCAGTGTAGGTGCTTCCACTAAACAAAATGCTTTGCCCTAAAGCGGGCAACAACTTCATCCCATATAGCGCCAAACCCCAAAGCAATATCTCAGCGATATGCGTTAAGAACAAACACAGCACGCTGACATAAAAGCAAAGTCCGACTTCGGAATATTTTTTGTCAGCAAGCAAAACAAACGTTTTTACTTCATAGCGTTTTGCAATCTGTAGCAATATCGCCCCATGAAATACCATGACGACTAAAAGCATGATGCCACCCATAAAATATCCGGGTAAATCCATGGCGGTAGCAATACTAAGATGGGAGGAGTTCATATTGATATAAAGAGTGTTTTCAGCATTTTACCGAGAACGATATCAGGCCAACTGGTACCAATCTTGAATTAGCTTCCACGCCTCTTGGGCAGTTTCTACAAAATGAATAATGTGCATATCGTCTTCATCGATGACACCGAACCTCACCATTTCTTTAAAGTTCACCATCTCATGCCAAAAGGATTTACCAACTAATATCACCGGAATGCCCACCACCTTCTTGGTTTGAATGAGCGTCAGCACTTCAAACAACTCGTCAAATGAACCAAAGCCACCTGGGTAGGCAACGATTGCTCTAGCACGCAACATAAAGTGCATCTTGCGAAGAGCGAAGTAATGAAAGCGAAAACTTAAACCTGGGCTGATATATGGATTGGGGTACTGCTCTCTTGGCAAGCTAATGTTGAAACCAATGGTTTGATCGCCGCACTCAAAAGCCCCACGATTGGCGGCTTCCATAATTCCAGGGCCACCGCCAGTACAAATATGTAACTTATTAGCGTCCTCTTTCTGTGTTTTGTTATAGCTTGCGACGAGCGAACCAAACTCTCTAGCCGATTCATAGTATTGACTATGAATCAGGGCTATTTCGGCCTCTGCTTTTTCTGCAGGAGTCTTTGCCTCTCGAACGAGCGCCTCCGCTGATTCGCGACTAACAAAACGAGTAGAGCCAAATACAGTAATTGTGTGCTCTATCCCATGTTCTTTTAAAAGAATCTCGGGCTTTAGCAACTCCAGCTCGAAACGTATACCTATAGTTTCTCTACGGGATAAAAATGCTTCATCATCAAAAGCGAATTTATATGAATCGATAGACTCCTCTTCGGAGGTCTGCGCTTTATGCAGATTTAAAAACTCAGTAATAGTCTGCGCATTATTTACCGGGAGCTTTGGACTCATATTGCTACCTTCAACATGTATGTAATCTCATCTTACTATTTACATCACAAAAATCAGTATTAATACCTAGTTTAGCGAGGTTATCCTTAGGCAAATGCCCCCAAAGATTTACCATGCCTCCAAGTAGCGTTAATATTGACTCAATTTCAACCAAACTGAAGGAAACCCTCATGAGCAATCGTTCAATCATCATTATGGTACTGGTGTTAATTGGTGCTACTGCCTACCTACTCCTCAAGGGCGACGGCAACGTTGATATGAGCGGTGAAAAGCATGGCGCAGAAGCAACTCATGTTGAAGAAGCGAAAAAGGATGCTCCAGCTGCTGCTCCTGAAGCTCCAGCCGCAGCCCCTGCCGCTGATGCTAAGAAGTAATATTCATTAAGCACACCAAAACCGCGGTCCGCCGCGGTTTTATTATCCTCACCGCATGAAAAAAATTCTTTTTTCCTTTCTGCTATTTTGCTTTTCCTCTATTTGCCACAGTCAAAGTACTCGGACTATGAATACCGCTAATGCAACCATGCTTTCTTCATTTGCGCCAACAGGCACTTTGCGAGTTGGTATTAATCTTGGTAACCCAATTCTGGCAGGCGAAGACCCAGTAACCCATCAATTACAAGGTGTGACCATTGATATCGCTCGCGAAATCGGCAAGCGTACTGGCTTACCTGTTGAACTAATTCCATTTAAGACTGCTGGCAACACAGTCGACGCCATTAAGACTGGCAACATTGATTTAGTCTTTGTTGCCATTGATCCTATACGTGGTGCTGATATTAGCTACACCCCGCCCTATATTCAGATTGAAGGAGCGTATATGGTGAAAGCAAACTCCCCCCTCAAAGCGAACGAACAAGTGGATGTTGTCGGCAATGAAATCGTGGTCGGCAAAGGGAGTGCTTATGACCTTTTTCTCACTCGTGAAATTAAGAACGCTAGCCTCTTGAGGGCGGCAAGCTCTCAGGCAGTAGTAGATGACTTTATGTCTGGCAAAGGCAACGTTGCTGCAGGTGTAAAGCAGCAACTAGAGAGCGATGCAAAGCGATATACTGGATTGCGCATGCTTCCTGGTCGCTTTATGGCAATTAATCAAGCAATTGGCATTCCAAAAGCAAGGCCTCAATACGAAAGCACGACTGCTTACTTAAGCGAAATCATTACCCAGCTTAAGCAATCAGGGTTTGTAGCGCAGGCAATGCAACGCCATCACATTGAAGGCGCCAAGGTAGCCGAGTAAAGACTAGCGTCTAGCAGCTAACAAATATACGAATGGAGTCGCTCTGGAATGATCACATTTTTCCAGTTCAGCTCCTCACGAATACATTGAGCTAACACCGAGGCTGATTCTGGTTCACCATGAACAACAAAGACAGTCTTTGGCGGTGACTGAAAACCACGCAACCAATCCAATAAGCCTGCTTGATCAGCGTGAGCCGAGAGACCTCCGATAGTGTGTATCGAGGCTCTGACGACCACCTCTTCACCAAACAGCTTCACTTTAGTAGCCTTATCCACCAAACGACGACCCAAGCTTCCATATGCTTGGAAACCAGTAATCACAATCGCATTTTGCGCTCTAGGCAAGTTATTCGCTAAGTGATGCACTATTCGTCCAGCATCACACATACCGCTCGCAGAAATAATGATGGCGCCACCCTTGATCTTATTGAGCGCTTTTGACTCTTCAACATCTGCAATAAATCGCAGGTCTACTGCGCTAGGATTCTTTTTATACCAACTTAATGTTGACTGGGAGTGTGAATCCAATTGCGAGAAGTAATGCTCAGTCAGCTGCGTTGCGGCAGTTGCCATGGGTGAGTCAACCCAAACGGATAGATGAGGCAATAATTTTCTTCTGACCAAATCAATCAGAATAAATAATATCTCTTGGGTACGACCTACAGCAAATGCGGGTATAACGACATTCCCCTGATTAGCCATTGTCGATTGAATCACTTCAATGAATTCTTGTTCGGTCTCGCTCAAACCTCGATGCAATCGGTCGCCATAGGTTGACTCAATCACAACCACATCAGCCTTCGCAATCAAATCTGGATCAGGCATTAGCACCTTGCCTTTCATGCCGATATCACCAGAAAAGACGCAACGTTTTTTTGGAGCACCATCCTCTTGCACATCAATCACGGCAATGGCGGACCCTAAGATATGACCCGCATTCTGAAACTGCAGATGAATTCCTGGCATGAGCTCATGAATCTGGCCATATTCCAAGACCTCAAATTGAGTAAGAGCTAGGTCAACCTCTTCTCGAGAATACAAAGTCACTGGCAACTCGCCGCGCCACTTACCCAGTTTCATTTTTCGTTCTGCGCGCTCTAAATCCGCCAACTGCAAATGCGCGCTATCAGGCAATAAGATCTTTAGTAATTCGTATGTTGCTTTAGTGCAGTAGATGGGGCCCTTAAATCCTTGTGCACATAGGCGAGGCAGTAACCCACTGTGATCAATATGCGCATGCGTAAGAACAACGAAATCCAAATCCTGTGGCGCTATGGGCATGGGCTCTAGATTCCTATTGCCCGCCTCGCGTCCACCCTGAAACATTCCATAGTCCACCATGAAATGATGTACTTTGTCAGCGAGCCTGGCCTCAACCAAATGTCGGGAGCCAGTCACCTCGCCTGCCGCGCCTAAAAACTGAATCTTCATGCCCTCAGAATACTCTCTCTTACAATTAGCTCAAGCACTCAATGAAGACCACAATACTCAAATGACCTCTATGCCAAGCAAGCCACATACGCTCAGTGCATTAGGACTCATCTCGCGCCTAAGCCGTGCTCCTGAGGAACATAAGGGCCATGCTGGCAAAGTGATTTTGGTGGGCGGCTCAGCAGGCATGGCTGGCGCACTACTACTTGCAGGAAATGCATGTCTACATCTTGGAGCAGGCTGGACCATTCTTGAAATGCTTGATCCTGCCTCCGCACACGCAGACCATGAGCAACCTGAACTGATGATTCGTCTGGCCAATACAGATCCAAAGCAATCATTAAAGCAAAGCTTGCCAGATGTACTGGCTATTGGTCCTGGACTAGGAACCTCTCATTTTGCGACCCAATGGCTTAAAGCTTGTCTAGAGTCCGAAAAGATTCCATTGGTGATTGACGCCGATGCTCTAAATCTTATTGCTGATTCATCTGAATTGTTAAACGCCCTACAACTTCGCAACCAACACTATCCAGGTCAAACTGTTCTAACACCCCACCCGGGTGAAGCAGCAAGACTACTTGGTCAACTGATATCCGATATTCAGACAGATCGAGTAAGTGCCGTTAAAAAACTTGTTTCCTTAACTCAATCCATCGTCATTCTTAAAGGGCAACATACCTTAATTGCTGCACCAGATAGAGACATACTCCAATGCGAACAAGGCAACCCAGGTATGGGCACTGGCGGAATGGGAGATGTGTTAACTGGCAGCATTAGCGCCATTACTGCCCAAGGTGTACGCCATCATCTAAATCTTTGGGAAGCAAGCTGCGTAGCAGTCCAATTGCACGCCTCCGCTGCAGATAGCCTAATGCAAAAAGGAACTGGTCCTATTGGCCTTACCCCATCAGAGACCATTATTGAGATGCGAACTCTTCTGAATAACCTGTTATAAAACAGCATGCAATCAGTCAGCTCTGCACATCACCACCAACGTTACCTTTATGGCATTTTGATGGCTGCTATTGGGGCCATGTTGTTCTCTGGTAAAGCCGTATTGGTGAAGTTAGCTTTTACGTATGGCGCAAATGCGGAAACTTTATTGGCTTTACGCATGCTCATGGCCCTACCACTGTTCTTAATGATCTTCTGGTGGGAGGCCAGAAGAAAACCCATGAGTCCCATTACTTGGCTCGACCGTGGCAAGCTATTTTTCCTGGGATTTCTCGGTTACTTTCTCTCGAGCTACGTTGATTTTTTAGGCCTTCAATATATTTCTGTTGGTTTAGAGCGTATTGTTCTCTACCTCACGCCCACCATTGTTTTATTAATTTCCTACTTTGGTTTAGGCAAGCCCATTTCTCGCATGCAGTGGTACGCGTTAATTGTTGGCTACCTCGGTGTTTTTGTTGTGTTTATTCAAGACGCCAGCTCAACAGGACTATATGCCTGGCTAGGAATGTTGCTTGTATTTGGCAGTGCTTGTAGTTATGCCTTGTACATGATTGGCTCAGGCGAAATGGTCAAACGTATTGGCAGCGTGCGCCTAGTGGTCTATGCCAGCTCAGCCTCAATGGTATTTAGCGTTATTCAATCTACCCTTCATAACCCGAGCGCGATCTTTGAACAAGTTGCGGAGATTTATTGGCTCAGCCTGCTCAACGCGAGCTTGTGCACTGTGATTCCAATGTTATTGATTATGATTTCAATCAATCGTATTGGCTCACCACTGGTCGCACAAGCGGGTATCCTCGGACCAGTTTCAACTATTTTCTTGGGTTACTTTGTATTGTCTGAGCCCATTACAGGCATGCAAATCGGCGGCATGATTCTGGTAATCGCTGCAATGTGGTTACTAGTGCGCAATGATCCGCCAACAAAAAAGTCGCCGAACTCGGAAAAGTCGGGCGACCTAGATGTTGAGCCATTAAATTAATAATGACTCAGCAATAGAAGTGAATTACTGAGCTGCGGCTTCTGCTGCTTTAGCCTTCTTCTTGGACTTCTTCTTCGCTTTCTTTTCTGCTTTCTTCTGCTGTTTAGCCTGTTTCTTGACTTTCTTTGTATCCGCTTTATCCGCTGGTGCCGCAACTGGTGCTGGAGCTACCTCAGGTGCTGAAACTGGCGCAGGATCAGCTGCCAAAACTGAGAGTGGTGACAAAGCAATGCTGGCTGTAACCAGCGATGCCAAAGCCAAACGAGCGGTACGAGAAATCATGCAGTACTCCAAAAAGATTTATTAATGCGCACATAATACCTAAAAAATGTAGATAAATACCAAATCTATGATTTTTGTTAGTCCAGTGAACCTTTTCGGAGGTAAATAAAAAGGCCATCAAGGATGGCCTTTAGTTCAACTATATTTCGCTGACTTTATGCTGGTTGAGTTTGGGTTTCTTTGATCTTCTCTAGAGCGCCAGCAAGATGGTCCACTGTGCGATCTACATGACCCAGCTTTTCTAGGCCAAACAAACCGATGCGGAATGTACGGAAATCCGGACGCTCATCACATTGCAAAGGCACACCTGCTGCTGTCTGCAATCCTAATTCAATAAACTTCTTACCTGACTGAATATCCGGATCTGTGGTGTAGCTAACAACTACGCCTGGAGCTTGAAATCCTTTAGCTGAAACAGAGTGATAACCTTTTGACTCTAAAAGCTTGCGTACTTTTTCGCCCAACTCCACTTGTTTTGCTTTGAGATTAGCAAAACCAAGTGATTGCGTTTCTTTCATTACATTACGCAAAATTTTGAGCGCATCAGTAGGCATTGTAGTGTGATAAACATGACCGCCTTTTTCATAGGCTTCCATGATTTGCAACCACTTCTTTAAGTCCATAGAGAAGCTACTGCTTTGGGTTGCATCAATACGCTCACGAGCCCGATCACCCAAGGCAATCAAAGCGCAGCAAGGAGAACTGCTCCAACCTTTTTGAGGTGCAGTAATCAATACATCAACATTACAGGCCTTCATATCAACCCACATCGCACCAGAAGCGATGCAATCCAATACAAACAATCCATTTACGGAACGCACTGCTTCGCCCACAGCTTTAATGTAGTCATCCGGCAGAATAATTCCAGCAGATGTCTCAACGTGCGGCGCAAAAACTACTGCAGGCTTTTCTTTCTTGATAAAGGCGACAACCTCTTCAATTGGAGCAGGCGCAAATACACCTTGAGCAGAGTTATCCAATTGACGACCCTTGAGTACTGAAACCTCACTGGCAATATTGTCCAAGTCAAAAATTTGCGTCCAACGATAACTAAACCATCCATTACGCAAGACTAAGCACTTTTGCTTATTAGCGAATTGGCGCGCAACTGCCTCCATACCAAAAGTACCGCTGCCGGGAACGATTACCGCTGAGCTTGCGTTGTATGCATCTTTCAATACGCTAGAGATATCAACCATCACGCGCTTGAACTCTTCAGACATATGGTTCAAAGAACGGTCGGTGTAGACGACTGAGAACTCTAACAATCCATCTGGATCAACATTAGGGAGTAAGCCTGGCATAGTAATTTCCTGGGAATATCTGTGAATAGCCCTAAATGATACTGATTTACGTATTTATTGCACCGCAACCTTGTTCTCTTTGATCAATTTAGCCCATTTTGATTGATCTAAGCGCAAAAAAGCGGCAAATTCATCAGCACTACCGCTGGCGGGGTCACTTCCGCGCTCTAACATAGCCTTGCGTATTCGATCTTGGCTAAGGACAAACATCACGGTTTGATTGATTTTTTGCACAACTGATTTTGGGGTATTTACCGGCGCAAAAAGCCCAAACCATCCTACCGCGCTATATCCAGACAAACCTGCTTCAGTCACCGTCGGAATATTAGGAAGTGCTTCAGAACGTTTAGCACCTGTTTGCGCTAGAGCGACTAATTTTCCAGATTCAATTTGTGGCATCACTGTTTGCGCAGGTGCAAACATCAGATCAATATGCCCCGCCAACAAATCCGTTAAAGCTTGACCAGTTCCTTTATAAGGAACATGCAGCAACTCAAGTCCTGCCATTGAAGCAAACAACTCACCCGCTAAATGAGATGCTGAGCCTGGTCCAGATGAACCATATCTCACCTTTCCCGGGTTTGCTTTTGCATAAGCAATTAAAGATTTTATCGAATTTACATTCAATGCAGGGCTTACAGTCACCACATACGGCGAAGCAGAAACTAGAGCCACCGGTGCAAACTGCGCGATATTTTTTTCAGTTACAGCAGCGGTTGATCCCATGAGTAAGGTATAGCCATCAGCAGATGCTTGAGCAACAAGCTCAGCCCCAATTGCACCACTAGCTCCTGGACGATTTTCAATAATGACCGACTGCTTCCATAATTCGCCAAGCGTTGGAGAGATCAGCCGAATGAGAGTGTCTGCCCCACCCCCAGGCGGAAAAGGAACAATAACTTTAATTGGCTTAGATGGATAAATCTCTGCAGCATGCGCAGTAGAGATGCCTAAACTAAAACAAGTGAGCAATAAACCAAGTCTGCGTAATAAGTGCTTCATGGCTTTTATTCGATAATGGTGGTTCGTAAAGTAGAAATGCCATCAATTGAACATTCAACCACGTCGCCAGGCTTGAGATAAAGATCTTCGGCGTTCTCTTTGCCTACCGCCACCCCACCTGGCGCCCCTGTAGAGAACATGTCGCCGGCTTCGATAGGAATAAAGCGAGAAAAATGCTCCAAAATATCCGAGATCTTCCATATCTGATCTACCGTATTCACACGCATACGCTCTTGACCATTAACTGAACAAGTCATCCAAAGATCATAGACATCCGGAATTTCATCAATTGTGACAATCTCTGGGCCAAGGGGGCCAAATCCTGGAATATTTTTTCCCGTCCAAAAACGAGATCCCGAAGCAACTTCACGCAACTGCAAATCACGACAAGTTAAATCGTTCAGAATGGTCACGCCTGCGACATAATCCATTGCCTCAGATTTTTTAGCGCCTAAAGCACGCTTGCCAATCACAAATACCAGCTCTGGCTCGTAATCTAAGCGTGTAATCCCTTTAGGGCGCACCACTTTAGCCTCATGTCCAGACAGACAAGAATTTAACTTAATGAAAGAAGTTGGCTCCTGAGGAATCTCTTTAATTAAATTAGTACGCTTTAACTCTTCCAAGTGAGTGCGGTAGTTTTTCCCAACGCAAAGAAACTTCTCAGCATCGGTAATCGGTGGCAGGTAGCGAATATTTTTTGCATCAATCAATAATGCGCCGTGCTCGGCTGACGAGGCGACCCATGACTTGGCCTGATCCATCACAGCATTACCCGCTCGCAAAAAGGATTTCATATCCACGGGGAAATCCTGAATACCCAGCTTCTTAGCTATATCAGCAAATGGAAGTATTTGATCGCCAGCAGAATTAGGTAAGCGTGCGCCAATTTCGGGATGGCTTGATCCAGTTCGAATAAAGGTAATTAGTCTCATATTGCTCTTCTTATGGTTATGTTTTGATGAAAATTATTTCTACAGTTGCAGAATTAGCGATAACAGTCAGTCTGCGCCAAACTGTAAATGATTCTTCTGACGCTTCTCAATAGCATTCTTAAGCAAAGCGGCCATCCGATAGAAGCCATGTGCAAACTTGCTATACGGCATTGTTAGAAAGAATGCCATTACAAAACCCAAGTGAATAGTCAATAGAAGCGTCATTGACGAAGTATCGCGATAGGCTAGTAGCGCCAAACCAGATGCACTAATTAAAAATAGCAGCACAATGAATGCCCTATCCATGGGTTTTTGAGTGGCATCGCCGTGAGCGGCATTTCTACGTAAATTCAAATACAGCAACCCTGCTGGTCCAATCAGCAAACCAATGCCGCCCAATGTTCCCAGTATCACGGGCAAACTAGTTAAATCATAGGGCGCATGTAAATCAAGGAAGTAGTGATAAATCGTTGCTACAGATGTCGCAGCGAAGCACAACATGAACCCGTAGAAAGTGAAATGATGGAAACGTTTTCTCCATAGAGAAAAAGCATCGTCTTCGTTATTGCAACCATCCCCATGACCACCGCCGAGATATTTCAAGGTCAAGGCATCATGAGTAGCTTCTACCAGTGCGCCACCTGAGATGGCGCCAGGAGTAATGCCGCGCCAAAACTGAATCAAGCCCATTGTTAACGCCAGCAATGAAAAACCAAAGACTGCGCCAAACATCAAGGCTAAGGTGTTATGTGAAAAGACTGCGTAGAAATTTCCATTCAATGGTGCCGATGAGAGCGAACCATTGAGCGCAGCACTCAGCAATAAGAAGAAACTAATTGAAATAGCTGTTGCTAATGACAATGCCAAACCATTCTTCCTATATAGACCACCTAGGGCTCTTGGCCAGGCATAGGTCATATAGGTATCTTTGCGAACTTGCGCCATTACCTGCGGAATATTCACTGCAAACTCATGTGGCGGAGCATATTGACAAGCATGCAGACAGGCGCCGCAGTTATGACATAGATTTGCTAAATAGTTGACGACGCTTGGAGTAAATTCAATGCGACGTGTCATCGCTGGGAATACGGCACAGAATCCCTCGCAATAGCGACACGCATTACAAATCTGCAGCATGCGATCCGCTTCAGTCTCTGGAGTAACGGCTATAGTTCTTGCCTCTTGAATTAGCGTGTTAAGCGCTTGCATGTCGAAGCTCCATTGTTTGTTTTCCTGCTGCCTGCGCGGCTTGAACTCCAGCGGCGCGTCCAAACACAGTACCAATCGCCATGCCTATCCCTGCTGCATAACCTTTGCCCAAGACATTGCCAGCCATCATCTCGCCAGCAACAAATAAGTTTGAGCTTGGTACGCCATTAAAACGAACGGCAGCGGTTTCATCTGTCTTTAAACCAAGGTAAGTAAATGTCACGCCAGGGCGTACTGCGTATCCATAGAAAGGACCTTCGTCAATCGGCAAAGCCCAATGTGTTTTTGCAGGCTCAATACCTTCTGTATGGCAATCGTCCAAAATAGTGTGATCAAAACTACCCACCTTGCATGCCGCGTTATATGTCTTGACGGTTTCTAGGAGAGCCTGAGGATTCAGGCCTAGTTTGTTAGCGAGCTCTTCAAGAGTATCGGCTTTCTCACCTGGAAAAACCGGAGGCATAAAACGCCCCAGTACTTTTGAATCGATGATGGAGTATCCAATCTGACCTGGTTGCTGTGCTACCAGTCTTCCCCAAAAAGCGTAACGCTTGGGCCAGAAATCCTCACCCTCATCCGAGAAACGCTGAGCATTTTTGTTTACAACGATGCCGAATGACACCGCATCGATACGAGTGCAAATTCCGCCATCATATAAAGGGGCACGAGCATCAATCGCAACCATATGTGCTTGTGTGGGGTCGCTAACTGAATCGGCGCCCAACTCAATCAACTGCTTAATCAATACACCCTGGTTATAGCGTGTACCACGAATGAGAAAATTCTCAGCAGGTGACTCGCCATATTCATTAATACCCCACGCTTCTTTTAACCACTCGCGATTTGATTCAAATCCTCCGGCAGCCATGACACAGGCCTTAGCTTCAATACGTTCGTTTCCAACGTATGCTGCGACAAACTTACCATCCTGAATTTCTACAGACGATACAGGCGACTCATAACGTATTTGCACGCCTAAGTTTTCTGCACTGCGATAGTAAGCGTTGACCAAAGCTTTGCCACCACCCATAAAGAATGCATTAGTACGCGAGAGATTTAATGTGCCAGAAAGTGGAGGTTGAAAACGAACGCCGTGATGTTGCATCCACTGACGACATTGCGATGAAGAACGTATAACGTGACGAGCTAATTTTTCATCGGTATTGCCACTAGTCACTTTTAATACGTCTTGCCAATATTCTTCTTCAGTATAGGATTCCAGCATCACGTCTTCAGGCTGATCATGCATCGCGCGAATATTGCGTGTGTGCGAAGAATTGCCACCACGCCACTCTTTTGGTGCAGCTTCTAAAAGAAGAACGCTAGCGCCTGCTTCCCTGGCCATCAGGGCAGCACACAGAGCGGCATTACCGCCACCAATCACTAGAACATCAACCATGAGACTTTTAGAAGAAAAGGAAATACTTTACTGTTTTTTTGGTTTATTTACCAAGACCCAAATCAAGCGCCGGAGGATCGGCCCTTGGTCGAGGATACCCAGATGCCAAGCGCGATGAGAGCAAATGCCACTCCATGGAAGAGCTGCGGAGGCTCACCCAACATCGCGGCAGACAAAAGAGCCGTAAATAAAGGAATAAAGTTCGCAAAGAAAGCCGCGATGGTAGGGCCCGCACCATTCACACCCAGTCCCCAGCAGCGGTAAGCGATTAAGGAAGGGCCCACTGCGACAAACAAAATAAGTGAGCCAGTCCAAGCGTTAAGCTCAAGATGCGCAAGCCCCATGGCTATCTCAAATCCGTCAAAGAAACTGGTCCACAACAAACCGACCAAGACCTGCGCCATCAAGAAGTCTGCCCACGGCCACTGTCGCTCAGTACTAGCACCTGGACGACTCAACATCCAACTGTAGAAAGCCCACAAGATAGTGGCCAACATAATCAATAAGTCACCCACCACCATTTCCATAGAAAGTAATGCGGATAACTCACCTCTAGTTAGCACAATAGCCACCCCTATCAATGAAACGATTGCGCCTAACAACTGCAAGAGAGTGGGTTTGACTTGGTACCAAACAGCGCCAATGAATAGCATCCAAATTGGCATGCTTGCGCCTATCAAGGTAACGTTAATTGCGGTTGAGGTCTGTAGGGCTAGATAAAGCAATACGTTATAACTGCCCACCCCAAAGAGCCCCAATAAAATGAAGCGTTTTTTGTTTTGCCATAAAGCGCTATCTGGTTTAAAGACGCGCCAACCCAAGGGCAATAACAATAAAGCAGCCAAACCCCAGCGGATAGCACTCAGCGTAATTGGTGAAACACTCCCCACCAAGAGGCGACCTGCTATAGCATTCCCGGCCCACAGAGCTGTGGCAATTAGCAAATAGACAACGGTAGCAAGGGTGAGTTTAGGCATTTAGGCTTAGCGGATTAGGCGCTGTCTAGCATTGTAGAAACAATTCCTTGGTATTGCTAAGATAGAGCTTATAGACGCATACGAATACACTAGAAGGATTGATTGTGCCAGTTATTACCAATATCGAAGACTTGCGGGTTCTTCACAAAAAACGCACCCCCAAGATGTTCTACGACTACGCAGACTCTGGCTCTTGGACCGAGTCTACCTATCGCGCCAATGAATCTGACTTTCAGAAAATCAAATTACGTCAACGCGTAGCCGTTGATATGACAAACCGCACCACCAAAACCAAAATGGTGGGGCAAGAAGTAGCTATGCCGGTAGCGCTTGCCCCAACTGGACTCACTGGCATGCAACATGCCGATGGTGAAATCTTGGCAGCAAAAGCCGCTGAAAAATTTGGTGTGCCATTTTGCCTTTCAACAATGAGCATTTGCTCTATTGAGGATGTTGCAGAACGCACCACCAAACCTTTTTGGTTTCAGTTGTACGTGATGAAAGACCGTGGCTTTATTGAGCGCTTGATTGAACGCGCTAAAGCCGCAAAATGTTCTGCGCTTGTATTAACGCTGGACTTACAAATTCTTGGTCAACGCCATAAGGATTTGAAAAATGGTTTATCAGCTCCACCCAAATTGACCATTGCCAATATGATCAATATGGCCACCAAGCCACGTTGGTGCTTGGGTATGGCGATGACTCCTCGCAGAACTTTTAGAAATATTGTTGGCCACGCCACTGGCGTAGGCAATATGTCCTCCCTCTCCTCTTGGACGGCTGAGCAATTTGATCCAGGCCTCAATTGGGGCGACGTAGAGTGGATCAAAAAGCTCTGGGGTGGAAAGCTCATTATTAAAGGCATCTTGGATGAAGAAGACGCAAGAATGGCTGCGAACTCCGGCGCTGACGCGCTGATTGTTTCCAATCACGGCGGTCGCCAACTTGATGGTGCCGTGTCTAGCATTCAAGCACTCCCAGGAATTGTGAATGCGGTTGGTAAAGATATTGAAGTCTGGATGGATGGCGGCATTCGCTCGGGTCAAGACGTCCTCAAAGCTTGGGCACTGGGCGCTCGCGGCACGATGATTGGTCGACCCTTCCTCTATGGCTTAGGTGCCATGGGCGAAGCTGGTGTAACAAAGTGTTTAGAGCTCATCCACAATGAATTGGATATCACGATGGCGTTTACTGGTCATCGTGATATTCAGAACGTAACAAAAGATATTTTGTATCCAGGAACCTTCTAAATTTCCTACTTGCTTAATCACCCCGTCCTAGTTTTTGGAGCCTCGCTTCTAGTTTTTTGCTTGTCTGTTTGGCTTGGCAATGTCGTGCTAAGCCCCTATAGAAGCAAAGATACCGAAACATCACAAGATCTGGGGGTGATTCAGACAGCAACCCTGACATTATTAGCCCTGATCATCGGCTTCACGTTCTCCATGGCGATTGACCGCCATGACAATCGCGAAATTCTTGAAGAAAGTGAAGCCAATGCAATTGGCACTGAATATCTCAGAGCCGATCTTTTACCATCACAGGCATCCGCAAGAACAAAAGATTTGCTTCAGCAATACCTAGAGCAACGCATCTTGTTCTACTCAAAACAAGATAAAGAAAAAATTCAGGAGATTCGCCAAAAAACGGATGAACTTCAAGATGCGTTGTGGAAAGAAGTTCTACCAGTTGCGCGGAACCAAGCAAGTCCGACCAATGCATTAATCATCTCTGGTATGAATGACGTACTAAATTCCCAAGGCTATGTGCAGGCAGCTTGGTGGAATCGCATACCTATTGCAGCATGGTCCTTAATGACTGCAATTGCCATTTGCGCAAACTTACTGGTTGGCTTTGGAGCTCGTAATTTCAAAAAGAATGTGGGCTTATTCATGATTTTCCCTTTTGTCACTTCGGTTTCTTTTTTCTTAATTGCCGATATTGATAGTCCAAGAGGTGGAGTTATCCGCATTGAGCCCCGAAACCTCATCACCCTACAGAACAGCCTAATAGCCAAAACCCCCTCTCCCAATAAATAAGGTTTGATTCCCATACAGGGAAATTCCCCCTAGCATTGATAATGTTAATGAGATTGATTATCATTTAAATCAATAAAAAACCTCAATAACGCTAAGCAATATGTCGAGACCCCAATATCATCCGGCTTCCATCTTTCTCCACTGGCTTGTATTCCTACTGGTGATAGCAGCCTTTATTGCCATTGAATTAAAGGGGCAATTCCCTAAAGGTAGTGAAGCAAGAGATTTATGCAAATCGATTCACGGTGTGTTTGGTCAATTGATTTTTTTAGCGATGATCGTTCGCTTAGCCATTCGTAAGATTTATGGCGTACCCCAACCAACAAATCCCATACCCCTATTCACTCGCTTGGCAAAAGCTATGCATTTCTTGCTCTACGCCTTGCTATTGATATCCCCTATTTTTGGCATTCTGTATTTTCAATACGCTGGCAAGGAAATTCATTTCTTTGGGTTGGTATGGCCACAGTTTGTTACGCCTAACCCTGAAATGAAAAAATTCGTGGAAGGCATTCATGAGTTTTTAGGCAATATGCTTTATTTCCTAATTGGGATTCATGCGCTAGCCGCCTTATGGAAACATTACGTAGTCAAGGATGACACCTTGCGTAGAATGTTGCGTAAAGGCAAAACTCTCGCATAAGGATTAATTCGAATGAAACCGCTATCTAAAAAAGCCAAGATGGCTGTCGGCTGGACCGTACTAATGACTGTAGTGGGTACCGCAATACTGCATCAATGGCAATTCTTCGCCATGGGTTGTGCTTCTCTAGCCTTGCTATTGGTCGCCAACCACTATGACCTTCTCAAAGATCCTGAAGACAAAAAATAATTAAGCCTTCATAAGCGCGAAGGTTTTATTTCTGTTGTTTTGCTTTTTTCCAGGTGCACACCAAACTGATCACGAATACAGTTTGACAAGGCAGTGAACTCCGCGAGATGAGCCGTTGAAGATCTTGCCACTAGAGCAATAACCCTTTTAGGCACTGGCGCACTCAATTCTTTAGCAAGCAGATCTGTATTTTTTAGGAGACTACTCTTAACGGCCATCTCTGGCAACAAAGCAATCCCCAATCCAGATTCAACCATTTGCAATAAAGTGAGAAGGCTGGTTGCTTCCATGCTCTCGTCTTTACGGATGTCAACCTTCCTGCATGCTTGCAAACTGTGCTCACGCAAGCAGTGCCCTTCTTCCAAGAGCAATAGTCGCTCTGCCATCTTGGCAGGCAGCGTAACTTCTTTTCCTTTAAGGGCTGGATCGCCTTCTTTTGCAACCAACCAAAAACCATCGTCAAACAACTCTTCTACCAACAGACCATCAACGTCATAAGGCAAGGCAATTAGCGCAAAGTCTAATTTATGATCGGCGATCCTGGAAAGTAAGTTAGCAGTTAAATCTTCACGCAAAGTAATTTTCAAACTTGGGAAGCGCTCACGAACTTCTGGCAATACGGAAGGCAATAAAAATGGGGCGATTGTTGGAATCACACCCAATCGAATAGTTGCCGTCATGGGCTTACCGGATGCACTCGCATACTCAACCAAATCCTCAGAGGCCGTCAAAATGGTTTTTGCTCGCTCTAACACCTCCGTACCCGCCGGGGTAATCGAAACGCTTTGGCGATCACGCTCTACCAACTGAATCCCAAGCCCATCTTCTAACTCTTTTAAACCCGCGCTCAGAGTAGATTGACCAACGAAACAGGCCTCAGCTGCTCGTGTGAAATTGAGCTCCTTTGCCAAAGCAACGAGGTAGGTTAACTGCTTTAATGACGGTAAATAGGCCATACTGCCCCCTTATCGGATATTTAGATAAATATTAGCATCTTCATTTACCGGGTTGATTAATAGGGTCGAACGGGAAAAGTCATCTCCACTTAAAATTGATAGAAATAATGAAGGAATCAATATGAAATCTTGGCAATGTATCGTGTGCGGCTTCATCTATGACGAAGCCAAGGGCTTACCTGAGGACGGCATCGCACCTGGTACAGCTTGGGCTGATGTCCCAGAGGATTGGGAGTGCCCTGATTGCGGCGTAGCCAAATCCGACTTTGAAATGGTTCGGATTAGCTAACCCCCTCTATTCCGTCATTTAAAAATATCCACATATTTAAAGCATTAATAAGGAGCCCAGCCTTGAATCAGAACGCGTCACAAACAACATCCCCTATCGTCATTATTGGTAGCGGCTTGGCTGGGTACACCTTGGTCCGTGAAATTCGGAAACTAGATAAAACGACTCCTATTACCCTCATCACGCGTGAGCCTGGTTACTTTTATTCAAAGCCAATGCTATCGACAGCATTTGCCAGCAAGAAAGAAGCTGCGCAACTCATATCGACACCCGCCGATGGAATGGCAGCTCAACTTGAAATCAACATCTTGTCACAAACGGATGTGAGTGCAATTGATGCAAGTAAAAAAGTAGTCTCTACCAACAAAGGAGAGATTCCCTTTGAAAAACTAGTCTTAGCTTTGGGTGCCGATCAGATTCGTATCCCACTTCAAGGTAATGCGGCAAATGAAGTGATGACCGTGAATGATCTAGAAGAGTATGGTCAATTCCGCGAAGCTATTGCCAATAAAAAGAGTATCGCGATTCTTGGCGCAGGCTTGATTGGATGCGAGTTTGCAAATGATTTAACGCTGGGTGGTTACAAGGTGGATGTTATTGACCTTGCCCCGCAAGCTCTGGGCCGTCTAATCCCCGAAACAGCCGCAGCCGAGCTACAAACAAAACTCAGTGAAGCAGGAGTCCGGTGGCACTTTAATACCACCGTGCAAACAGTAGACCGCTCAGGCGATAGTCTCAGCGTGACTCTAGCAAATGGTTCTAATATCACCTGTGATTTTGTACTCTCGGCAGTTGGATTAAAACCAAGAGTGGATTTAGCTAAAGCTAGCGGTATTTTTACCGGTGCCGGTATTCAAGTAAATCGAGAGTTGCAAACCAATCTTCCAGATGTTTATGCACTGGGTGATTGCGCAGAAGTCGAAGGTCTCGTTCTTCCATATGTGATGCCTATCATGCAAGCCGCTAGAGCGCTAGCTCAAACACTTACCGGTCCACGCACCGCATTAAGCTACCCTGCAATGCCGGTCATGGTAAAAACGCCTGCGCTACCTACAGTTGTTTCTCCTCCCGCTAAAGGCGTAAATGGTCAATGGAAAACCCAAAAGATTGAGGGTGGCCTAGAAGCACGTTTTGAATCTGATGACGGAAAATTACTGGGATTTGTATTGATGGGTTCGGCAACTGCTCAACGAGCTACCTTGAGCAAAGAGCTACCCCCTATTCTTACCTAAGCCCTCTAGAGCCTTTGTTGATACTTGAAAACAAAAAGGCCCGCATAGCGGGCCTTTTTAACAATTGCTGACTTGATTAAGAAACAATCACGAACCAAGTTGTGTTGTGAGACTGAGCAACCATTAAGAACAGCATTGGTACTGAGAGTAATGTGTTCAAACGGGATGTCAACATCGCTACGCGAGCAGACTTTGCTTTTGTATCAGCATCTACAGTAACGATACCAAGGGCACGTTTTTGGTTTGGCCAAATGATGAACCAAACATTGAATGCCATTACTAATGCAATCCACATACCCAAACCAATTGCGCGGAATGGAGCTTGCAATGTAAACGCTTGGTGAGCATAGCCACTTAATGTAGCCACGATCAAACCTGTCAATACGGTAAACAAAGCTGCGTAACGGAACCAGAACAATGCGGTTGGCGCAATTACTTTACCAATCGCTGGCTTCTGCTCATCAGGAATCTTTGGCATAGAAGGAATTTGCACAAAGTTGAAGTACCAGAGCAAACCAATCCACATCACACCAAACATTACATGCAACCAACGGAATACGAATGGCAATTCAGCGGAGCTGAAGTTACCGCCTAAAGCGAGAATAATCAAAACGAGAAGCACAAAACCAGCAAATACAGTGCGTCCTAATGAAGACAAGATTGAAGCCATGAATGGATCTCCTATATATAAATGCGTTCTAACTATAAACGATTCTGCTAATTTTGTTCGACAGGGCAAATTTTTGAAAATCCAGCCCAAAATGGCAAGCTAGATAGTGACTTAGCGCTTATTCAAGGGCAAAATCTCTAAAAACTGACTAATTAGAACAATGAGACACAACTTATGATGACCCGATCTAGATTCTTGCGCTTACTGAGCAGCCTAAGCTTGCTTGGACTCACCCATCTTTCATACAGCGCCTATGCTCAAGAATTTCCGCCTAAGAAAACCATCACGATTGTGGTTGGCTTTGCTGCAGGAGGTTCCGCCGATAGCGCGGCACGTGTAATCGCCAAAAAGCTAAGTGAGGATCTAGGTCAAAACGTCATCGTTGATAACAAACCTGGCGCTGGCGGCAATATCGCTCATGCCTATACCGCAACCGCGCCCGCAGATGGTTCGGTAATTTTATTTGGCTCAATTGGTCCACTTTCAATTGCGCCTCATCTCATGAAGTTGCCATATGACCCGCAAAAAGATCTAGCACCACTCACAATGGGCGTTACCTTTCCAAATGTCTTAGTAGTCATTCCAGAGCTTGGCGTTAAGAATTTCAAAGAATATGTTGCCCTGGCGAAAAAGAATCCTGGCAAAATTACCTTCGCCTCAACAGGAAGCGGATCTGCCTCCCACCTACAGGGAGAGCTTTTGAATGTGCGCGCGGATATTGATACTGTCCACGTGCCTTATAAAGGTGGCAGCCCAGCTATGGTTGATCTTTTGGGTGGTCGAGTGTCTTCTTACTACTCCGCACTCGCTACGGCTGACCCCTATATTAAAAATGGCAAGCTCATTCCAATTGCGACAACGGGGTTGAAACGCGCGCCTACCCTTCCAAATGTTCCTACGATTGCAGAATCAGGCTACCCAGGCTTTGATGCAAGCAACTGGTATGCATTTGTTGCGCCTGGAAAAACACCGGATGTCATTCTAGAAAAATGGAATAAGGCTTTAGTTGCTGCACTAAAAGATAAGACAACCAATGCGCAACTAGCGGAACATGGCCTGATGCCGAATCCAGGCAGTCGTGAAGATTTGCAGAAATATATCGCCAGTCAATCTGCGATGTGGGGAAAAATTATTGCTGATAGAAAAATCACCGCTGAGTAAATACGCAGCGGTGATATAAGTAAAACTGAACAGTCTTTTATTGAGCTGTCCAGCCCCCATCCATATTCCAAGCCACCCCGCGGACTTCCGATGCATCAGGACCGCAAAGGAATACCGCCAATGCCGCCAACTGTTCTGGGGTTACAAACTGTCCGGACGGCTGCTTCTCAGACACCAGCGCAATCTTAGCGGCCTCGTTTGATATACCTTCACGCTCTGCGCGAGCATCCACCTGCTTTTGCACCAATGGTGTCAATACCCAACCAGGACAAATCGCATTACAGGTAATACCGGTGCGTGCATTTTCGAGAGCGGTTACTTTGGTTAAACCGACAATGCCATGCTTAGCAGCTACATAAGCAGCTTTTTGTGTTGATGCAACTAGACCATGCACGGATGCAATATTAATAATGCGGCCCCAGTTGCGTTTTTTCATGCCAGGAAGGGCATGGTGTGTTGTATGAAATGCCGAACTGAGGTTGATAGCAATAATCGCATCCCACTTATCAGTTGGAAACTCGTCAATACTCGCAGTGTGCTGAATACCGGCGTTATTAACCAAGATATCTAAAGATCCAAAACGTTTTTCTGTTTGCTTAATGAGATCTTCAATTTCTGCTGGCTTACTCATGTCAGCACCGTGGTAATCAACTTCCACGCCGCACGCTTTGATCTTAGCAATTGCCTCGTCTTTTTCACCAAAGCCATTCACCATAATATTGGCGCCTTGCTTTGCCAAAGCAATCGCCATTCCAAGACCAATGCCGCTAGTTGAGCCTGTAACTAGTGCTGTTTTACCTTTTAAAGAAGACATATAAACTCTCTCAAGAAGTTAAGTGAATACAGAATACAACGAACAATATCAAATCAAATGTAGCCAATGGCCAAGCTGGTGCCAAAAGCTCTCTGGCACCAAAGTCAGCAACCAGGTCATTGTTAAATAGCGCAACAACTTCCCGATAAACATATAAATCAAACAGGGTTGCCACGCCAACTTGAGCCACCCTGCTGCCAGACACAGAGGATCACCAAAACCCGGCAACCAAGAAAGCAACAGTATTTTTGGGCCCCAATCTTCCAGCCAAACTTTAAGCTTGGTATTTTTGGGCTCTCCTACGGACTTCATGCCTTGACGTGCAAGGTATCCAAGCCACCAGTCCAACATACCACCTAAGGTATTACCAACTGCTGCAACCATAATAGCCACCCAATACAACTGAGGATTTAGAGTGATGTAGCCGAATAAAATTGGCTCTGACCCAAGGGGCAATAGCGTTGCAGAAACAAAGGCACTAACGAATACAGCCGGCAGCCCTACCGAGGGCATACCAAACCATGCAAAAAAGTGCTGAAGTGCTTGTTCTATCAAGCAAAAACTCCGGATTTTTTCAAAATAGAACTGCTTTCGTATTGGATACATTCATTTTAAGCTCAAGCACACTTATGCATTCCTCATGATTTTCAAATCTTGCTTAAACTAATGGTTTGCACCTAATTGCCATAGAGATCCATCATGAACCACCCCATCCCCAAGCCAGACCAATACCAAGATATGCGTGAAGCATTGCGCGATTTATGCGGCAGCTTTGATTCGGCTTACTGGCAAAAAAT
Source organism: Polynucleobacter tropicus (assembly GCF_013307225.1). Taxonomy (NCBI): domain Bacteria; kingdom Pseudomonadati; phylum Pseudomonadota; class Betaproteobacteria; order Burkholderiales; family Burkholderiaceae; genus Polynucleobacter; species Polynucleobacter tropicus. The sequence goes on from NZ_CP028942.1 coordinate 1,414,299, forward strand.
TGACCATGAGCGCGATTATCCAGAGGCGTTTGTGGATGCGATGGCACAAGCAGGTTGGTTGGCCGCCTTGATCCCAGAAGAATATGGTGGATCAGGCCTAGGTTTAGCAGAAGCCTCAGTGATTATGGAAGAGATTAATTTTTCTGGCGGCAATGCGGGCTCTTGTCATGGACAGATGTACAACATGGGCACTTTATTGCGCCATGGCTCAGAGGCGCAAAAGAAACTCTATCTTCCCAAGATTGCAACCGGGGAATTACGTTTACAAACGATGGCTGTTACAGAGCCAACTACAGGTACAGACACCACCAAGCTCAAAACTACTGCCGTCAAAAAAGGTGACAAGTATGTAGTCAATGGCCAGAAAGTGTGGATCTCCCGCATTCAACATTCTGATTTAATGATTCTCTTGGCTCGAACCACACCATTAGCTGAAGTGACTAAAAAGTCTGAAGGCATGTCGATCTTTATTGTCGATCTCAAAGAAGATATTGGCAAAGGCATGACTATTCAACCGATTGCCAATATGGTGAATCATGAAACCAATGAAGTCTTCTTTGATAACCTAGAGATTCCTGCAGAGAACTTAATTGGCGAAGAAGGCAAAGGATTTAAGTACATCCTAGACGGACTTAATGCGGAGCGTACTTTGATTGCTGCTGAATGTATTGGTGACGCCTACTGGTTTGTGGATAAAGCTCGTCGCTACGCCAATGAACGGGTCGTATTTGATCGCCCAATCGGCAAGAACCAAGGTATTCAGTTTCCGATTGCTGACTCTTATATCGAAACAGAGGCAGCAAACCTGATGCGCTTTAAGGCTTGCAATCTATTTGATGCCAAGCAACCATGTGGTGCTGAAGCAAATATGGCCAAGTACTTAGCAGCCAAGGCTTCATGGGAGGCGGCGAACGTCTGCTTGCAAACTCATGGTGGTTTTGGCTTTGCTAATGAATATGACGTTGAGCGCAAGTTCCGCGAAACGCGTCTCTATCAAGTTGCGCCAATCTCTACCAACTTAATCTACTCCTACGTTGCCGAGCATATTCTTGGTCTTCCAAGATCTTTCTAATAAAAAAATAAATATGAGCGTTCGCCCTTTAGACGGTATTACAGTTGTTGCCTTAGAGCATGTCATAGCTGCACCTTTTTGCACAAGACAACTCGCTGATCTTGGGGCTCGCATTATTAAGATTGAACGTCCAGGTGATGGCGACTTTGCAAGAGGGTATGACACTCAAGTAGAAGGCCTTTCTTCTCACTTTGTTTGGGTAAATCGCTCTAAAGAAAGCATCACCCTTGACCTCAAGCAAAACTCTGCGCTTGATGTTTTAAAGAACCTACTTAAAACAGCTGATGTATTCATTCAAAATCTTGCTCCTGGTGCGGCAGCTCGCATGGGACTCACTCCAGAAGCACTGCAAAAAGAAAATCCAGGCCTGATTCTTTGTGCGATTTCCGGCTATGGCAATGATGGCCCTTACCGTGATAAAAAAGCGTATGACCTTTTAATTCAGAGTGAGGCGGGCTTTCTTTCTATTACTGGCACACCAGAGGTGCCAAGTAAGGCAGGAAATTCCATTGCTGATATTGCTGCTGGTATGTATGCCTATACCAATATTCTGGCAGCCCTCTTGCAAAGAGGAAAAACAGGCAAAGGCACAGTAATTGATATCTCAATGTTAGAGGCATTGAGTGAGTGGATGAGCTTTCCTATGTATTACGCATACAAAGGTGCTAACCCCCCTTCTAGAAATGGCGCATCGCATGCCACCATCTATCCCTACGGCCCTTTTAAAGCCGGCGATGGAAAGACGGTAATGTTAGGCCTACAAAACGAGCGTGAGTGGGTACAGTTCTGTGAGATCGTTTTAGAAAACTCTTCGCTAGCAAAAGATGAGCGCTTTGACAAAAACTACAAGCGCAATGAGAAGCGAGCTGAGCTATTAGAGATCATCAATACATGCTTTGAGAAGCTCACAGCGGAGCAGGTGATTGCGAGGCTGGATAAAGCGCAGATTGCTAATGCGCGACTCAATGATATGGAAGGCCTTTGGAAGCATGAGCAACTAAAGGCTCGCCAGCGTTGGACAGAAGTCGGCACTCCAGCAGGCAACATCCCCGCCCTTCTACCGCCTGGCTTAAATGATAGTTATCACTTCCGGATGGATGCCATCCCTGCGGTTGGACAACATACCGAATCCATTCTGAAAGAACTCGGCATGAGCGATGCGGATATCGCGAAAATGCGCGCTAGCGGAGCGATTTAAAGCAGAGGTGAAGCTAGATGCGCGGCGTTCTCTAGGTAATGATGCCAGCGAGGACGCTTTGCCCAAACCTTAGGATCCACAAAATCGGATTGCTGCAAATAAGTTTCAATTAACTTTTCAAGCTTGGCGCAGAATGCATCGTTATAGACAATCAGGCTAATCTCGAAATTTAAACGAAGACTGCGTTGATCAAAGTTCACTGACCCAAAGATTGCAATGCGCTTATCGATCAGCAAACTCTTGGTATGAAGTAATCCCCCATGAAACTCTGCGATTTGGACGCCAGCACTCATTAGGTCAGAATAGAAGCTCTTGCTGCTCCAGGCTACAAGTGTGGAGTCATTCAGTTTTGGAACAATCAGAGTGACCTTAACCCCCCTACCTGCCGCTGCCATTAAGGCCTGGATCAATCCGTCATCCGGACCAAAATAAGGCGTGGTGATGGTGAGCTCCTGGCGAGCATCCATAATTGCCGAGAGTAGAACTTGATACAAAACATCATCTCGATATACTGGTCCAGATGAGAATTCTTGCGCCAATGCCGCGCCTTCATGCGGAGATGCTGGTGGCTCACGATCATTGAAATGCTTGATTCGAGGGTTATCAACACTCCAGTCAAAAGCAAATGTGAGTTCAAATTGGGACGCCACAGGGCCCTCAATGCGAACCATGGCATCAACCCACTCTCCAACACCGGAGTCCTGCTTAAATGTACGTGGATCAACCATATTCATACTGCCAGTCCACACTACAGCGCCATCAATAACAAATATCTTTCGATGCAGACGCAAATCCGCGCGCCGAAACTGAAAACGGCCAAACTGAATTGGTAAGGCTTCCGTTACCTGAATACCAGCGGCGCGGAAACGCTCGGGCCATTGTGACTTAAACCAATCTTTACTACCCAAGGAGTCCAGTAATACTCGGCACGCAACACCACGCTTAGCGGCAGCAATTAATGCCTCACCCACTTTATCGGCATCGCCACCCAAAGCCCAGATATAGAACTCCAAATGCAAACTCTTTTTAGCTAGATCAATCTCATGAATAAATAATTGCAATATCTTTAGAGATTCTGTGTGCAACTCGATCTTATTTCCGGCGACTACAGGCGATCCATTACGGGATTCTGCAAGCAAACTTAATGCCTGACCTTCCAATGGCAGCTTCTTGCGATCTGCCAAGTATTGTTGGCGCATTTCTTGAGTAATCTTTTCATACTCATGATTCATGCGAACAATCTTTCTAGTTAGCTTACGTCCAACTGGACGCTCACCGATCAAAATGTATAAAGATATACCGATAAGAGGCACTAGGATCACAATGAGGAACCAAGCAAATGCTACTCCCACAGGTCTTCTAGCTGAGATGAGATAAAGACCAAATAAAAAAACGATGCTGGCATGCAGGATTGGGATCCAGATTAATGAAAACCCAAAAACTGATCCGAAGATATAAGACAGTATGTTCATTCCAATTCCAATTCAGCAGCAATACCTAGATGATCCGACAACTTTAACCATTCATGCAAAATTTCTACTGAATGAATTTTAAGTCCACGCACATAAATACGATCCATGGGCAAAATTGGCTTCACGCTGGGAAATGTTCTGGCAGGAGCGCCAGTAAGAACCTCAAAAACCTCATTAAACCCAGCGTCCCGCATTGGGGAGCCCACCCGATTGCGCCAATCATTGAAGTCACCAGCAACAATCGTCGGAGCGCCCCCAGTTAATTCTTCGATGTAACGAATGATTTCTCCAACCTGGCGCTCCCTACCTCGCTCGAACAAGGCCAAATGAACACAAAAGCAATGAATAGCTGGAGCAAGCCCATCAAATTGGATCATGCTGTGTAGCAAGCCACGCTTTTCAAAACGATATGCGGAAATATCGTAATTATTTCCCTTGAATAAAGGTCGCTTAGAAAGAATCGCGTTTCCATGATGACCATCTGGATACTCAACATTTTTTCCGTAATGCCAATCATGCCAAAAATCTTCAGACAAAAAATCAGTTAACTCTGTTATTGGCCACTGACCAAAACGACGAATGCGCCCACGATGTTCTTGCTGCAATTCTTGCAAGAACAAAATGTCTGGATGATGACTACGCATTTTTTGGCGCAATTGATAAATAGTTGAATGACGATGCAAGGGAGATAACCCCTTGTGAACATTCATACTCATTACTGTAAAGCGGGTGGTTTGTATTTGAGTCACTAAGACTATCCCGCAGCGTTTTGGCGTCGAATCCGCGCCATATAAATTTCACTTTCAACCAAGTCCTGACATTGCATGCACTTATTGCAAATCGAGGCTTGCTCCCTCAGCTCATCTATTGAGCTAATTGGGTTGGCGTCTAAATACTCACGCAAATCAATATCAAACACCTCATTACAGAGGCAAACTATTTCAGCCATAAGTTAAAAATAAGGGAAATCGATCTCATTTCAGTCATTTTGCCATTGCCTTGATAGAATCAAGCGCATGTTGACTGCCTTTCGCGATGCCTTTGCCCTGCTTGCACACCTAGATAGTGGCGTACTGGGTATCGTTCTGGTGTCTCTGCAGGTTAGCTTAACCGCCCTCCTGTTTGGCACCCTTCTTGGGGTCCCCATTGGCGCATTACTGGCTACCGAAGAATTCCAGGGTAAAAAAACAATTATTGTGACCCTCAACACCTTGATGGGGGTTCCCACCGTCATTGTTGGGGTCATTGTTTATCTGTTGCTATCCCGCTCTGGACCCTTAGGGGCTTGGGGATGGCTTTTTACTGCGAAGGGCATGACACTTGCCCAGACCCTCCTAACTACCCCATTAATTGCAGCCCTCAGCAGGCAAATCCTGGAAGACTCATGGAAGATTCATCGAGACTCTTTTTTAAGCCTTCGCTTACCCCCCTTTGCTCGCTACAAATGGCTTATTTGGGACTGCCGCTTCTCACTAACGATCGCGATTTTGGCCGGCCTTGCCAGGGCCATTTCCGAAGTTGGAGCAGTCATGATTGTGGGCGGCAATATTGATCACTCAACCAGAACCATGACCACTGCAATTGCCCTGGAAACGAGTAAGGGTGACTTGCCCCTAGCTTTAGCTTTGGGAATCATTCTGTTAACTATTGTTCTCCTAGCAAATTTATTTACTTTTGCTGTGCGACAAATTGTGGAGCGTCGCTATGGTTAATATCAATGAACAATTTGAACGATTCATCGAACTCAACGATATTACCGTTGCAAGGGATGGTCGAATAATTTTGAATATCCCTCATGCCCTGATTCCAGCGGATCGAATTACTGCCTGCATTGGCCCTAATGGCGCTGGCAAAACTACCCTACTTAAAGTGCTGGCTGGGTTGATACAGCCTGATACAGGCTCCATTCAATTTTCATTTGGCGGCAAAACTGCTTTAGTACTTCATCACACCCCAATGATCAAAGCATCAGTACGCGCCAATTTAGGCTTAGTTAGAGATGTTGATGCCTCCATTACCGATCAAGAGATTGATATTGCATTAAAGCAAGTGGGGCTTGATAAATTAGCGCAAAACCCCGCCCACAAGCTCTCAGCAGGCGAACGTCAGAAGCTCTGCCTTGCTAGAGCCATATTACAAAAACCAAATCTGGTTCTACTGGATGAGCCTACAGCCAACCTAGACCCCAACACCACTGAACAAGTAGAAGAAATGATTCGACAATTTAATCGGAACGGTGCCGATCTTCTTTTCTCCTCCCATCAGCTTGCTCAGGTACAAAGACTAGCCAAATACATACTATTTATTGATCAAGGAGAGATAAAAGAAAAGGGACCCGTAGGCCCCTTCTTTTTAAATCCGCAAACTACAGCAGCAAAACGCTACCTACATCAAGAACTTATTACCGAGTAATTTCCAAGCAATTATTTTGCGGCTGGCGCTGGAGCAGGAGCTGCAGCTACAGGCGCAACAAATGGTGGTGGCGCAACACAAGCAGCTGGCGCAGGAGTTCCGGCAACCCTGAATTTATCAGCCACTCGATTTTGCGCTTGGCACAATTGATAAGCGGCAACCTTATCCCCATAAGCAGCTTTTGCCTTTGTTAAAGCCGCTGCTTCTGCTTGCTCGGGGGTTAATGGAGGCAATGCCGCTAAAGCAGCCGCACTAGTTAGCGTGCTGAATGTAAAAGCAATGATTTTTTTCATGGCTTTGTCCTTACTTATTTACTTTGTTGTACCAGAGCTCATGGTGCTCTTTAGCCCAAGTAGCATCCACGTAGCCAGTTTTCATGCCATCGATTGAGCCTTGCGAACCGATAGTGCCAATATAAATATGGCCCATTGCCATTGCGGTCATCAAAATCGCAGAGCTACTATGAATGACATTGGCAATTTGCATCGTGCCACGCAGGTACTGCATATCCATAAATGGAACGATCATATCGAGCACGAAGCCAGAACCAGAAATTACCAAGCCGAGGAATGTCATGCCAAACCAGAACCAGAACTTCTCACCAAAATTAAAGAATCCCGCTGGAATATGTTTGCCAGTAAAGATCCCGCCAAAACCCATAATCCACTCCATATCACCCTTGCCAAATAAATTTTTATGAGCAAAGAGAAGGAAGAAAATAACGATACAGATCGTAAACAATGGGCCGGTAAAGTTATGGATATTTTTGCAAACCATCAAGAAAGATCCATACGCTGCCCCACCCATCAGCGGCATCGCAAAGTATTTTCCATAAAGAATCATTAAACCCGTAAACGCCAGAGCTAGAAAGCTAAAAGCCATCAACCAATGGACCAAGCGATCAAATGCGCTAAACCGCTTGATCTTTGTGCCTGACATTGGTTCATGCAACTTCATTGGGCCTTTTAAGGTATAGGTTGCGATGATGCCAAAAAAGGCAATAGCCAATAACCAACCGCCATAAACGGTAATAACGCCGTTACGAATCACGCGCCACTCTTGGCCAGCACGCTGAATCAACACACCAGCTTGCTTATCAGGAATGCTGACGTAGTTTTGCGGATCGCTATTAGGCGCAGTGAAGATTGAAGGGTTCGCAGGCTGAGACTGAGCCTGTGTTCCACTAGCAAGCGCATTAGGATTTGCGGGCACTGATGACGGTGGAATATCTACACCACTTGGTGAAGGCAATGGCGCCATTGGCGCACGTTCCGCAAAAGTCATGCCACTAACTAGCGTGAGTGATAAACCTAAAGTCACCACCAAAGTGCCTAGTACTTTAGAAAATGATCGTTTCATAAAAATGTCCTTGAACGTTATCGACGTTATCGTTTTATTTATTGTTTTTAGATGATCACTTAATACGACTGTATTCGTTTTGACCTTGGTTGCGCTTGTCAATCGACTCAGTCCAACTAGCTTGATTGCCAGGCGTCCAGCCTTTTGTCATGAAGCCATTATTGGCACCCATGTAAGGAGCAACATCAGGACGCTTAGCAGCCTTAGCGGCAATCTCAGGAGGCTCAGAGCATGCAGTCAATAATCCAGCAACAATGCTAAGGCCGAGAATCTTAAAATGTGATTTCATTATTTAGCCCCCGGAATTTTTGCAGCAGGTGTTGGAGTTGGCGCTGGTGAATCAGGGCCACCGTAAGCAGTTGTCCAACCAAATGCCTTGGAACCAGGATACTTGCCATTTTTCTCACGAGTTTTAACGCGATTATTGAAAATATCGGTAATCACATCACTATCGCCACCGATCAATGCCTTGGTAGAACACATTTCGGCACACAATGGCAACTTACCTTCTGCCAAACGGTTGCGACCATACTTCTCAAACTCAGCGACACTGCCATTCTCCTCTGGACCACCACTGCAGAATGTGCACTTGTCCATCTTACTACGTGAACCAAAGGCGCCTTTACTCAAGAACTGAGGCGCTCCAAATGGGCAGGCAAATGAGCAGTAGCCATAGCCGATACAAATATCTTTGTCATGAAGGACCACGCCTTCATCAGTGCGATAGAAACAATCCACTGGACAAACCGCCATACAAGGCGCATCAGTACAGTGCATACAAGCAACTGATACAGATTTCTCCTGACCGATAATGCCGTCGTTTACCGTTACGACACGACGACGATTCACGCCCCAAGGCACTTCATTGTCGTTCTTACAAGCAGTGACACAGCCGTTGCATTCAATACAACGCTCCGTATCGCAGATAAATTTCATTCTTGCCATTGTGTTCTCCTGACTCTATCTTTTACTTAGGCAAATTTTTCGATTTGACACATGGTTGTCTTGGTCTCTTGCATCATCGTGACCTGGTCGTAACCATATGTTGTAGCGGTATTAACGGCCTCACCCTGAACTACTGGGGCTGCGCCCTCTGGGTAGTACTTGCGAAGATTCTCACCCTGCCACCAACCAGCAAAGTGGAATGGCACCCAAGCAGTTCCTTGATCAACGCGCTGAGTTACCAATGCGCGTACCTTGATCTTGGCGCCAGTAGGAGATTTGACCCAAACATAATCCCAGTTCTTAATGCCACGATCAGCCGCAGCCTTTGGATTGATCTCCACAAAGTTCTCTTGCTGAAGTTCAGCCAACCAAGGATTCGAACGGGTCTCATCACCACCGCCCTCGTACTCCACCAAGCGACCTGAAGTCAGAATAATCGGGAACTTCTCATAAAGCTTGTTGTTCAAGTTTTGATCTTGAACAGTCTTGTACAGCGTTGGTAAACGCCAGAAGTTCTTCTTATCTGCTGAAGTAGGATACTTGCGCATCATCGCTGCATTGGTACTGTAGAGCGCCTCGCGGTGAATTGGAACCGGATCCGGGAAATTCCAAACTACGGCGCGAGCTTTCGCATTACCAAATGGATGACATCCATTCTTCATGACAACGCGCTGAATACCGCCAGATAAGTCCGTCTTCCAGTTTTTACCTTCTGCTAACTTCTTCTCATCTTCAGTTAACTGATCCCACCAACCCAACTTCTTAACCAATACATGGTCAAATTCTGGGTAGCCAGTTGTAATTGCCGAGCCTTTGGAACAAGAGCCATCAGCAGCCAATAAACTTACACCATCACGCTCAACACCGAAGTTAGCGCGGAAGTTACCACCACCTTCCATCACACTCTTACTGGTGTCATAAAGATTTGGTGAACCTGGGTGTTTAATTGCCGCCGTGCCATAGCAAGGCCAAGGCAAGCCATAGTAATCGCCAGTCGTGTCGTATCCAGTTACTGGATCCACGCCACCACGAGACTTCAGAGTCTTCGGATCAAAAGTGGCAACCATTCTCATATGCGCTTTTAAGCGCTCTGGCGTCTGACCGGTATAGCCGATAGTCCAGCATGAACGATTAATCTCGCGCAAGATATCTTCAATTTGCGGCTCTCTCCACTGCTTGCCTGCAAACTTAGAATTGAGAATCTTGTAGTTCTTAGACAACTCTTCACCAAAACCAATACGATCAGCAAAAGCTTGCATGATCACATGGTCTGGCACAGACTCAAACAATGGATCGATTACTTTTTCGCGCCACTGCAATGAGCGATTCGATGCGGTTGCGCTGCCCACTGTTTCAAACTGGGTAGCAGCAGGCAATAGATAGACATTGCGATTCTTATTAACAGTGTCGCCTTCTGCTGGAGGCATTGCCGCCATTGCCGCAGTCGCGCTTGGGTATGGATCAACCACCACCAACAGATCCAACTTATTCATCGCGCGCTTCATATCCAAACCACGGGTTTGAGAGTTGGGCGCATGACCCCAGAAGAAGAGGCCCTTCACATTTGTCTGTTGATCAATCATGTCGTTCTTTTCAAGAACGGCATCAACCCAGCGAGAAACAGTAGTGCCCGACTTTTCCATCATGTCTGGCGCATAACGACCCTTAATCCAATCGTAATCAACACCCCAAACAGTCGCGAAGTGCTTCCATGAGCCTGCAGCCAAACCATAGTAGCCAGGTAATGAGTCTGGGTTAGGTCCTACGTCAGTTGCACCTTGAACGTTATCGTGTCCGCGGAAGATATTGGTACCACCACCTGATTTACCTACGTTACCCAAAGCCAATTGCAAGATGCAAGAGGCACGCACCATAGAGTTGCCAATGGTGTGCTGAGTTTGACCCATACACCATACAACGGTACTTGGGCGATTCTTTGCCATTGTTTCAGCAACTTTATACATCTGCGCTTCAGGAACTCCACAGGCCTCCTCAACAGCTGCAGGAGTCCATTTCTCCATCACTTCTTTACGGATTTCTTCCATTCCATAAACGCGATCATTAATGTACTTTTTATCTTCCCAACCATTTTTGAAGATGTGATAAAGAACACCAAACAAGAATGGAATGTCAGTACCCGAACGAATGCGCACGTATTGATCAGACTTTGCTGCAGTACGGGTGTAACGTGGATCAACTACGATCACCTTGCAACCGTTTTCCTTAGCGTGCAACAGGCTCAACATCGACACAGGGTGAGCCTCTGCCGCATTTGAACCAATGTACAAGGCCGCCTTGGCATTCATCATGTCGTTGTAACTATTGGTCATGGCGCCATAGCCCCATGTATTTGCTACACCGGCAACGGTTGTTGAGTGACAGATACGGGCCTGATGGTCTGTATTGTTTGTTCCAAAGAAAGAGACCCACTTACGCAGCAAGTAGGCCTGTTCATTGTTGTGCTTAGAAGATCCGATAAAGAACATTGCATCCGGTGAATATTTCTCACGAATGCCCTTCATTTGCGCAGTAATTTCAGTAAGCGCTTGATCCCAAGAAATGCGTTGATATTTGCCGTCCACTAATTTCATTGGATAACGCAAACGATAGTCACCATGACCATGCTCGCGTAAGGCAGCGCCTTTGGCACAGTGAGCACCCATATTGATTGGAGAATCGAATACAGGGTCTTGACGCACCCAAACGCCATTCTCAACCGTCGCATCTACAGCGCAACCCACTGAACAGTGCGTACAGATAGAACGCTTAACCTCAATCTTGCCCTTGCCATCCAGCATGGCTTTGCTTGGTTCGGCGGCAGCCTTTTGTACTAGGCTTAACTGGCTAGCAGCAATGCCTGCGCCAACGCCAATTCCGGAGCGCTTTAAAAAGGTACGACGATCCATTGTAGGAGCCGCCTTAAGGCCGCGAGACAAACTGCCAATAAGGCGTGTAGTAGATCGACTACTTTGAGGTGTGTTGGATTTACGAGTCAGACTCATGTTTTATCCCTGAGAATTTTTATATCTATTGAAGAACAGTAAGTTTGGTAAAAATGCCAATCTCTTAAATCATGGTGCTTGCGTAATATTTGCGCATATGCTCGGTCATGGTTTTTGTCTCCTCCGAACCCTTTGTGACTCCAGCGATTTCTTTGGTAATTGCTTTACCAACGGATGTTTGCGAAGCGACGGCAACAGCCCCCACTGCAGCGCTTGCACCAATAAAGAACATTCGACGAGAAGTCTTAGTCTCTTTGCTTGAAGCTACTTTGGATTTTGTGCTCACGGCATGCTCCTTTGTGTTTTTTCTTGACTTACATCAAGTTTAATCACTTATTGCACTTTTGACATATCTATGTAGCAAAACAAATATAAGGATTCCCCTATATTGCGATGCAACATTAAATCATGTCAAAACTTTGGCCTTCAATATCTAGGAACTCTCTAGTAAGCACGGCAACAGGATGGTAGAGATGCATCTCTGGGAGATCTTGAATGGCATCACATAATTCCTCATACCAAGGGCGGATATGCTCGTTGAAAAAAACCCTTTGGTTGGTAAGGTTTGATACCTCTACATCATCCCCTGCGATTAGATAGCGCATCACCTCACATAACGAGGAAATATGATCTTCAGTTTCGGTGACCTCTTCAGCGGCCTCAAGCCCAAACCCCTCAAGCGCTTTACGAATATTTACCAGCGGTCTTTCATTGAGATGGCCGGCCATATAAAACGAACCATTTAAAACAACATTTGGCTTGCCAACGCTAATGAAATTCAAATCAAATTCGTCATGCCAAGCTTTAGCAGGATTATTTTTTGCAACCTCAACCAGATCCAACCATGCTCTAGCCAATGGAGCATCATCAGAAGCACCCTGCTGATCACCGGTAGCGGCAATTTGATCTAAAAATTCTTGGTCAGGCGGCAAATGGAAAAAGCGTGCGATTAATCCATACAGATCCGCTCTAGCCAAGTCTTCTGGCAAACCGACATCCCCAACTTCGGTAGCTGATGGCTTATCTGTCTTCTGGGTACCCTGATCTGTCATAACTCTTTCTTTACCATATCCACCACTCGGCAATCGCCGCACATTTTTAAACGATCCATGGCTGCACCACTGAAGGCGCTATGCGCCCCCAATTTAGCCAGCATGAGATCCACCATTTTTGTAGTTCCGAAAGGTTTACCGCAACTAATGCAATGGAAAGCTTGGGTCTCATTTAGGGTTTGTTTTTGCTTGCGTTGCTCAACACTCTGCAAACGTGGATCTAAGCCCAACGCATTTTCAGGACATGTTTGAACACAGATGCCACATTGAACACATTGCTTTTCAATAAAGGACAGAATGGGTTCATCGACATTGTCCAGAAGCGCACCCTCTGGACAACTGCCAACACAAGACATGCACAAAGTACATGCATCACGATTAATCTTTAATCCACCCAATAAAGAATTTTTAGGAAGAGGTGCGCCTGCTTCAGGTAATCGTGTCTTCGCTTGTTTTTGTAAATACTCCAAAACCGCTTCTAAAGTTTCCCGCTTTTGATTTGATAAACCAAAGCTTGCCGGTGCGCAAATGGCCTTTAAACTACCGCGTTGGCGCAGATTACCCATTACTTTAGATACTGAGTTCAAGTCATCTTGAGAATCGGCCATTAGCAATTGAATGCGATTATCAAATCCGTACGCATTCAGAATTGAATTAGCCAGCTTCACTTGATTGATTAGCGCATCGCGATAGGCTGGATCCTCATCCCCACTTAATAGCAAGATGAGCTCAGCAAAACCATATGACAAGGCTCCAAGCCATAGCTCTAAACCAGTCGATGCAATATGCTCAATACCATACGGAACCACAAAAGCTGGAAGACCCTCAAACTGTTTTGGTAAAACATGGGCAGATCGACCCAAGCTATCAATCAGTTCGGTACCTGCCTTGAAGTTATGCAGCAACAAGCTTGGTGAGAGATCCAAATTAAGTTTTGCAGCCTCTGCGTTAAATACGCTAGCGATAGTTTTTAATTCTTTTCCTTGATGCGAGACACTTGGATAGTTATAGCGCATCGCCCCAGATGGGCAAACGGTGGAGCAAGCACCGCAACCCATGCAAAGATTGGGATTGACCTCAACGGCTCCTTGGCAATTCTTAAAGAGAGAGCTGATTGCCCCGGTAGAACAAACATCGATACAAGCGCTACATCCAACTTTGCCATTTCGGCCATGCGCGCAAAGCTTATCGTTGTATACAAAATATTTAGGTTTTTCAAACTCGCCCACCATCTCAAGCAATTGATTCAAGATCAATGCTTGTTCTAGGGGATCGCTGCCAGGCGCAAAATAGCCTTGCGGTGTTTGACTCATGCGCATTGATGGGTTTTGGCGCAAATCTAGAACTAAATCGAATTCAGAAATGCGTTCACGCTCTTCTCGATCAAATGAAATTGCCCCAATACTTGCACAAGCGGTTACGCAAGAGCGATGCGCTTTACATTTATTTAAGTCAATTTGAAATGAAAGATCGATTGCATTTTCTGGACAGGATTCAAGACATGCTCCGCAACGAGTACACATCTCTAAATCAATGGGATTCTGCGCCTCCCAAGTTACCGTGAATTTACCAAGATAACCATCTAGCTTGGTAACTGCACCGCTGTAGATGGGGTAATCACGAGCAAGTGGTAATTCGCTTGGCTCAGTACAGAGAACCGAAACATCTAATGAGGTTTGAAACCTTTCCGCCCAAGGTATTGCTTGAGCACCAGGACCCAAAATTAATAACCTACCTTGGCTCTCGTAATTAACGACTGGCACAGCCTCTGCTTCTGGCATCTCACTTAAGGCGAGTAGTGCAGCAATCTTAGGCCCCGATGTTTTTGCTTCTTGCGTCCAACCGGCAACCTCTCGAATATTGACGAACTTTAATGGAGCAATTAACGGCTTTTCAGATTGGTTTGCCAACTCACCAAATAAAGAAGCTTCTTGCGTGCAAGCAACCACTATGGATTCAGGGCTATCCAAGCCCTTCAAGAAAGAACCCACCTCTTGCCTACATAAAGAGTTGTGCATGGTCACGCCTAACGCCTTGGCGTCTAGAGGCATTGTGCCATTGCAATTACATACGAATTTTTGACCCATGAACTACCTTCTAGGTTTTTTTCTGCTCTAACTCTGATGAGGGGATGCCAATATTTGTCGCCACAGTTGATGACTCATTCATCGACCGATTAACCCCCTGAATATCGAAAGATGTTATAGCAGTTTGAGTTTCTGCCGCTAAAGCCTGACTTTCGGGGTTGGACAAAGCGTCGGCTGACTTGCCGCCATCCTTTGTCGCAACTACTTCTGCCTTCTTGCGGAATAGATTCAACATATCGCTTTGAACCATCCGCTCTAGCATACCCTGCGGTAGTGGATCTGGCTTGGAATAGTCATCAATATAAATATCTAGGCCATCCATCACATTGAAGTGCGGGTCAGTAAACATCTTTTTTAAAGCTGCCTGCTGAACAGCGGGGTCAACGTCTGGCTTCATGAAAGCGGAGAAATCAGGTGCAAATCGATCGATTTTTTCCACGTCCTCAAGCGTCACTGGAGGTGGATTTTGAATTTCTTCTTTTGTCTTATCTAGCGTGCTGCCATCCAAGGCCTGCTTTGTGGAACTTGGCTTAATCAACTCTTCAGGAGGATCGACGTCCTTTTCTTTACCAGACTTGCGACGAGACCAGCGACTAAAGAAGCCTTCGGTCATCTCTCCTCCGTAGGGCGCTCAGCACCTTTGAATGAAGCGGGCTTATGACGTTTTTTAGGTTCTGGTCGGTAATGGTCATCGACAAACTCCTGTAACCAGGCGGTATGTTCCTGGCTCATCGGCACTGTATCAACAGACTCGCCGCCATCAAGTAATCGAGCTGCCTCGTTATAGCTTACGCAAATACGATGGGGCACGGCAATGGTTGCGTCAGCCCTAGCCAAAGGAAGAGACTGCACATCAATATAGCGATCAATATCTTCTTCAAGGCGCCACATCACAAACCAACACGGCTTGGGAGCTGAGGTATTGAGGTAGTAACCCTCTGACTCATCCTGAAAAAGGTCTAATTCAAATCCAGTAAACAACCATGTTTCGCTATCCGCATCACGCTCATGAAATTTCCCCGTGATTGAATTGGGTGTTTGACTTTCGAACTGCCCAAAATCAGGCAAAACCTCTTGAGGAACCCAGCGGTGCGAAACCCATGGGTTATCCATTTTTTGTTTACGCATGAGTACCGCAAAGCGCATAGAGATTTTGCTCTTAAGTGTTTTGAACCACAATGTTAGGGAACTTGCTGCTCATATCCTTAGATAGCGTAGCGACTCTAATAGCGACTCGTCTAGCAATGTTTTTATAAATTGCACTGATGGCGCCATCAGGATCGGCAACCACAGTAGGCCTACCCGCATCAGCCTGCTCACGTATCGATAGATTCAAAGGCAACGCACCCAGGAACTCAACGCCGTAGTCCTTGCACATTTTTTCACCGCCACCAGCACCAAATACATGCTCTTCATGTCCGCAACTTGGGCAAACATAAGTGCTCATATTCTCAATAATGCCAACAATAGGCACTCCAACCTTTTCAAACATCTTGAGACCTTTGCGGGCGTCAAGCAAGGCAATGTCTTGCGGTGTGGTCACAATCACCGAACCTGTTACTGGCACTTTTTGAGAAAGCGTTAATTGGATGTCTCCAGTACCTGGCGGCATATCTACTACCAAGTAATCCAAATCACGCCAACGTGTTTGGCGCAACAATTGCTCTAATGCTGAAGTCACCATTGGGCCACGCCATACCATCGGCGCATCATCATCAATTAAGAAACCAATTGAGCTTGCTTGCAAACCATGTCCTTCCATCGGCTCAATCGTATTTTCCTCAAGAGAATCTGGTCTACCAGTTATACCCAACATCATCGGCTGACTTGGTCCATAAATATCTGCATCCAATATTCCGACCTGCGCGCCCTCAGCAGCTAGAGCTAGTGCTAAGTTAACAGCTGTAGTCGATTTGCCAACACCGCCTTTACCGCTTGCAACGGCAATAATATTTTTCACACCAGGGAGCAACTTAACGCCACGTTGAACGGCATGCGCAACGATTTGACTGTTGACATTCACGCTAACGTTTTTAACGCCTGGTAAATTACGCAAAGAATTAATCGCTGCTTTTCTAATTAAATCGAACTGACTTTTTGCTGGATAACCTAAAACGATATCCAGAGAAATATCGCCATCCTCTACTTTGAGATTTTTAATATTTTTAGCGGTAACAAAATCGATATTCGTATTAGGATCAACGACACTTTTCAAGGCACCTTGAACCGCTTCAACAGTAACTGACACTACTTTCTCCTGTGGCGAGTAACCCATGCAATACATCACGGAGTTACAAAAAATATTGAATTAATAAGAAGTAGATTAACCGCACCAGCAAAAAATTGCTTGAAATGAGATCGCGTGATCTCGTGAGGCTAGATTAAAAAATGGCTAAGCTGATGTAATACACAACCATAGACATCAAGGCAGTCGCAGGAATCGTGAAAATCCATGCCCATACGATGTTTCCAGCCACACCCCAGCGCACTGCGCTAGCTCTTTGAGTGGAGCCCACACCAACAATAGCCCCAGTGATTGTGTGGGTAGTTGAAACTGGAACGCCCAAAGCTGTGGCTGCAAAAAGAGTAATCGCACCACCAGTCTCAGCACAGAAACCGCCAACTGGTTTGAGCTTCGTGAGTTTTTGGCCCATGGTTTTAACAATACGCCAACCACCAAACATGGTACCCATAGCGATCGCGATGTAACAAGCAATAATGGTCCAGGTGGGAGGCATGCTGGCAGAGGCATCTGTATAGCCAGTAATTATTAATAACAACCAAATAATGCCGATTGTCTTTTGTGAATCATTTCCACCATGCCCAAGACTATAAGCGCCCGCAGAGAGTAGCTGCAACCGCCTAAACCAACGATCAGTTTTTGATAGCGTTACATGTCGGCAAACCCAAGCTACCAATAACATCATCAACGAGCCCAACAGAAAACCAACTAAAGGAGATATGAAAATAAAGGCAACCGTCTTAAAGATGCCGCCCCATACCAAACCGGCAAGACCCACCTTCGGAAGCGCAGCTCCAACCAAACCGCCAATTAAGGCGTGGGAAGAGCTGGATGGAATTCCATAAAACCAGGTCACCACATTCCAAACAATGGCACCAACCAAAGCGCCAAAGATCACATGCAAATCAATTCCTGATGGATGAACGATTCCTTTACCAACAGTTGCGGCAACACTAAGATGGAAGATAAAGATTGCTAAAAAATTAAAGAAGGCCGCAAACACAACGGCTTGTTGCGGCTTCAGAACACCAGTGGATACAACAGTTGCAATAGAGTTCGCCGCATCATGAAATCCATTCATGAAGTCGAAACCAAGCGCAAGTATTACTAAAAGCGCTACCACCCAAAAAGCTACTTCTGTCGCTGGCAACTTAGTTCGCCTTAAGAGTTTTCAAGAACAATGCCTTCAACCAAATTGGCAACGTCTTCACATTTATCGGTTACTTCTTCGAGCAATTCATAAATACGTTGGCACTTGATTAGCTCACGGACCTCGATATCCTCGCGGAACAGCCTTGTAATAGCGGTCGATAGCAGGCGATCAGCCCCAGACTCGAGATGATCGATTTCATCGCAAGTCTTCAAAGCAGCCTTAGCAACCTCAGGATCGGAGATATCTTTTAGAGTACCTACAGCGTTCTTCATGCTGATGCAGCACTGATTACATAGCTCAGCCATCTGCAGCATCTCTGGCGTCATTTGCTTCACATCATAAAGATGCATCGCTTCTGTGCCGTTTTGCAATAAATCTGCAACGTCATCCATCGTATTGATGAGTGAAAAAATTTGATCGCGATCGATTGGGGTAATAAATGTTTTATGCAAGCGGCGATGCACTTCTTTAACCACATCATCGCAAGCGTGTTCCGCTTTATCAACTTCTTGCGTGTATTTCGCACGCAAAGCTTCATCGTTGTAATGTTCAACAAACTTCAAAAAGGATTCTGAAGCTGCAACGATATTTCCAGCATGTTCATTGAACAATTCAAAGAAATTACCATCGTGAGGCATTAACTTACTGAAGAACATAAATCACGATCCTTTAGGAACAAAAACTACGGGTTTTGTTAGGTTTGGCGTCATTCTAAACAAAAGCTTATTGAACAACCGGAAAGCCGGCATCTGTTATAAGCTGAGCCGCTTTTTCGGCAGAAAGGGTAGTTTCAAGAGTCACAGTCTGGGTTGCTAAATCGGCCTGCACTTTAGCCCCAGGATCCTGAGCCTGTACGGCTCGGGTCACCGCATTAATGCAACCCCCACAGGTCATTCCCGACACTTTTAGACTCAACATATCGACCCTTTTTAAGTAATTTCGCTTGCTATGGGGTAGATTATCTTCCATATGAGCCAGCAAAAAGACACAAATTCCTCAATTTTCACCCTAGATATTGACGGTATGACCTGCGCCTCTTGCGTGGCAAGGGTTGAAAAGGCGCTAGATCGCATCCCCGGAGTAGAAGCTGCCAGCGTTAACCTCGCTACAGAGCAAGCAAAAGTCCGTCTCGAGCCCGGCTCCACCACCTCAGCCGAAGAAATCATCAATTTGGTGCAAAAAACAGGTTATGGAGCCAAGATCAGCTCACCCCATGGCAACCTTGACCCCAACCCTACACATGCATTTTGGGGATCGGATGGACTAGGTCGAGTATTGCTGAGCTTTGCCTTGTCTGCCCCCCTATTCTTGCCTATGTTTTTCATGCCCTTTGGAATCCATTGGGCACTTGCTCCGAAGTGGCAAATCTTGCTGGCAACACCCGTGCAATTTATTTTGGGTTGGCGTTTCTATAAAGCTGGCTTCAAATCTGTTTTAGCTGGCGCTGGAAATATGGATTTATTGGTTGCACTTGGAACCAGTGCCGCATATGGCTTAAGTGTTTATCAAATGATTGCGTCGCCACATGCCAACCATGAACTCTACTTTGAAGGCTCTACTGTCATCATTTGCATGGTCTTGCTTGGCAAATGGTTGGAAGCGAGAGCAAAACGACAGACGAGTGAAGCGATTCGCGCACTTCAAAAACTATGGCCAGAGAATGCGAAAGTTCTTAATTCAAATATTGAAATCAAAGAAGGTATTGCCTTTGATCAATATCGCGAACTACCTTTAGACCAAGTTTTTCCCGGCGATCATATCCTCGTGTTGCCCGGCGAACGCATCCCGGTGGATGGCTTGATTCTATTGGGCAATAGCCATATTGATGAATCCCTTTTAACTGGCGAAAGCGACCCCGTTAAAAAATCACTTGGAGCGAAAGTGATTGGCGGATCGCTCAATGGCGAAGGGGTTCTCATCATTGACGCTAAAGCGGTTGGCGTTGAAAGTGTCTTATCAAAAATCATCACCTTAGTGGAAGATGCACAAACGCAAAAAGCACCTATTCATAAATTAGTTGACCGAGTTAGCGCTATTTTTGTTCCAAGCGTCATCATCATCGCATTACTTACAGGTCTCATAAATTGGATTTATCTTGATTCGGTTTCTATTGCCATCTTGCGCTCTGTATCCGTTCTCGTGATTGCCTGTCCTTGCGCACTTGGTCTAGCCACGCCAGCGGCCATCATGGCAGGAACAGGAGTGGCTGCGCGCTTTGGCATCCTCATTAAAGATCCTCAAGTTCTAGAGCTAGCGCATCGCTTAAACATTGTTGCCTTCGATAAAACTGGCACTCTCACCATTGGCAAGCCACAGGTACTAGAGTTCATTGATCTCAGCGGCACCAAGGACAATAATTCCCTTCTTGCCACTGCTGCGGGTTTACAAATGGGTAGCGAGCATCCTTTAGCAAAAGCACTGATAGGTGCCGCCAAACTCGCTGACACCAACCCCATCCCCCCATCCCAAAGCGCGGCTTTGCCTGGGGTTGGCATCAGCGGCGTACCAAGCTCGGGACCGTGGGCCAATCAAAAGCTCTCACTTCAAAGTATTGCTTCGCTAGAAAATAATCCGCACTATTCAGAAATTTTGGCTAAGGCACAACACTGCTTTAATCAGGGGCAAACGGTATCTGTATTAATGAATGCAGAAATTTCATCATTACCTCTTGCCATCATCGGATTTGGCGATGAACTCAAGAGTTCAGCAAAAGCCGCAATCTCTGCTTTGCATCAGTTACATATTCGGACTGTGATGCTTTCCGGTGACAACGCGGCTGCTGTAAAACGAGTTGGTGACTCAATCGGTATTGATGAGGTTTTTGGACAAGTATTGCCAAACAATAAGGCTGAAATTATTCGTCAATTGCAATCTTCTGGAAAAGACCAATCCAGACAATACGTCGCCATGGTAGGCGATGGCGTTAACGATGCGCCAGCATTGGCAACCGCCGATGTTGGTATGGCCATGTCTACAGGCACAGATGTTGCCATGCAGGCAGCAGGCATCACCCTCATACGTGGTGACCCGAGCTTGGTAGCAGATGCGATTGATATTTCCAAAAGAACCTGGAAAAAGATTCAGCAAAATCTCTTTTGGGCTTTTGCATTTAATGCCACAGGCATTCCCCTAGCGGCACTTGGTTATTTATCACCAATGCTTGCGGGTAGCGCCATGGCACTCTCTAGTTTCTGCGTATTAAGTAATGCACTTTTACTAAAACGCTGGCGCCCAACTCATCGCTAATTAGGCTATCGCCCAGTATTATTTTGCGGGCTTGCGAACGAGTTCGATATCACCATAGAAAGCACGTGTTTCAGATTTGGTGTTATCTGTATCAGTGAGCAATGCAACACCAATCACATCTCCTGGCGCCTCACCATACGCGCGTTTGTAGTCAGCAGATAAATCGCGCTGATGCTTATGCCATTGCCCCAAATTATCCCAACCTGAATCCACCACAATCATTTTGATACGCGAGGTATGGGCATTGGTAAGGATGGAATCAACAGGTGATTTGCCAGACCAGATGTACATCAAGGTAGCGTATGGCATTTCTTGACCGCTGATTAAATTCGCCATCTCAAAATTCATTTTTTCTTTTAATGACAGCTTGGATTTGTTGCCATCAAACGCAACCAAGATTCTTAAGGGCGCATCATCACGATAACCCTCGCTATTATCAGCTTCAGGCATAGCACTTAGCGCTTTCCACTCCCACTGCAACCACAAGTTATTCGCCTTCTTTGGCTTCAGCTTTACTGCCAATCCTGATGCAGCTGTTTTTGAGTTTGCGCTTAAGACCGTTTTACCTTGGTAATTTTCCAAACGATAGACGGTGTTCTTTTTATAAGGAGCAATACGATAAAAACTCCATCCTTGCGGTACCCCCTCTTTTGCCGCCTCAGCAGAGAACTTTGGCAACTCTTCCTGAGCAGGAATCTGATCAGCGCGAAATGCTTGCCCAGACTCATCCTGAACCGAGCTTCCGCCAAATCCAGCGCAGCCCGATAGCACAAAGGCTATCAAGAGCGTCGTGAGGAGCATGGCGAGTTTGCGCATAAGGGAATTGTCCCAAAGTTTTACTTAACTAAGTCTAAAATTGTCATATGCGCCAATACTCACCATCAAGCTGGGCCGCGATTAGCATTTGCATTGCGGCATTGGCGCACTTTGTCTTGGGCTTTGCAATTGAATTTTCGGTGGATGAGGCTCACTATGCCTTGTACGCACAGCATCTTGCCTGGAGCTACTTTGATCATCCGCCGCTAGTGGGCTGGATTCAGTGGCCACTCGTTGCCATTACCCCCTCCGAGGGAATCATTCGCCTCATTCCAGAATTTCTTTGGATACTTTCTTGTTACTTGGTCTATCAAGTCACGTTAGAAATACACCATTTAATTCAAGGCAGAAATGCAGGCTACCTAACTAGCACACTGCCCTCTCAAAATACCTGCGGACTCATGGCTGTGCTCGCAATTGTTGCTGCACCCATTCCTCACATACTGGCGATCGGTTTATTGCCTGATACTTTGCTTGCGCCTCTAAGTCTTGGACTGATGTTGATGGCACTTCGCTGGCTCAGCAAGGATCGCTTTAGCACCCGCGATTGGATTTTTACCGGCATCTTATTAGGCCTATCAGGCCTTAGTAAATACACCGCTGCTTTTAGTGCTTTTGCACTCTTGTTAGTATTCTTGAGTAGCCCAAGAAAAGCTTGGATCAATACTGCAGGATTTTGGTTGGCCGCCATCATTGCACTACTCTGCATTAGCCCTGTCCTGTATTGGAATTGGGTAAATGATTGGATTTCATTTAAGTATCAAATTGCTCACGGCGCAGGCAGCACATGGCTATGGCGAAGACTGGCGACCTACATAGGCGTTCAGGTCTTGGTTTATGGGTCGCTACTGGTGCTTGGCGCTTATTTATTTATTAAATATTGTGTTCATGGCGCCAAACTTTCTATCTGGGCTTTGCTAGGATTTTTTGCAATTCCATTTTCAATCTTTACAACGCTTGCTGGTGGAGGCGGGCTTCCACACTGGACATCTCCCGCATGGTTTTGTCTTGCTCCATTTGCGGGTATTGGCTTAGCAAAAGCTTGGTCTACTCAACATCGCCGTCTTATTCAAATTCTTTTTGTATCTCAGTTGACACTTTGCGGTTTTGGAATTGCTTACGCACTCTCAGGAGGAATTAATTCAGCAATGATTAAATCCAATCCGATTGCCGATCTCTATGGCTGGAAATTGGCAGGGCAAAAAGCGGCCGAACTAACGCAAGCAAGCAAAGCGAATGGCATTGCCGTACAAAATTGGACATTGGGTAGCCGAGCAGCTTGGTATGCCAAACCGACCCCGGTATTTGTACTGGATCAACGGCAAGACCAATTTGATCTCTGGTTTGGTAAGTTACCCCAAGGGGCAAATATCCTTCTCATTAACTGGTCTGGGATGCCCTTTCCAGCGCCAGTGGGAAACAAGGACTCTTTTGAGCGTTGTGAGCCCTTAGACAGCCTAGAAATTAGGCGTTTTGGACAAATTTTGTCCAAATTTGACTTTAGCGTGTGTAGCAACTGGCAGGGGCCTGAATTAGCAAGGTAAATCGTCAAAATTCAAGACCTTAGGCGCCCAAAGCATTATCCTTACGCCTATGCGTTCACAAGTCACATCCGCCCCAAATCCAAAAGATGCTGCTGGGTGGAAATCCATTTTGAAGCGTGCATGGCCAACGATTCGCATCGTCCTATCAGTCGCCCTGCTATGGAAGGCAACCAGTGGAATTGATTGGCACACCCTTCTGGATTCAGAAATCAAGATGCAGCCAATCTGGCTCGTTGCCGCAGCAATTGCAATTTGCTGTGCATTTATTTGTGGGGGCTTGCGCTGGGGCTTTCTGATGCGTAGCGTAGGTTTTCAAGGAAGCCTATTTAAATATGTCGCCCTATATTTTGCTGGCGGCTTAATTAATCAAGGTCTGCCAAGCACCCTCGGTGGTGATAGCTATCGCGCAATTACTGCCACACATCTTAATAGCGCTGGCAATCTTAGCGAAACAAAAGAGTTAGACCAAGAATTGCATCATTCCGTTGATTTGGAGCATGCAACACCAAAACTGCGTTTGAGTTTTGCGATGGTGCTTGTTGATCGCCTTTTAGGTTTGGCTGGAAATAATTTGCTTGGCGGTCTTGGACTTATTTTGGGCGGCGCTACTCTTGCCGCATGGGGGCAAGATCTAGGTTATGCCGTTATCGCTGTCATGGTGTTGGCAGGACTTGTAATCGCATTAGTTCTAGCCTGGAAACCTACTACCGAGCTACTGCAGAAATTACTAACTCGCTTGAATATGGGCAATGCAATTCCAGGCATACGTCTTGCATTCTCATGGCCCATGAACATTGCTCAAGCGATTTTTGCAATTGCAATTCATGGATTTATTATTTTGGCTTTTGGTTTTTGCTTAAGAGCTTATGGCGCGGAAGCGCCAATCTCGAGCTTAATGATTGGCTTGCCTGCATTAAGCCTTTTATTAATGCTGCCAATTAGTATTTCAGGTTGGGGGCTACGCGAGGCAACCCTATCTTCAGTCTTAGCCCTATGGGGAGTTAGCCCATCGCTAACAGTACTCGCCTCAATTAGTTACGGCGCACTTACTGTGATATCTGTTTTACCAGGCGCCTATTTTTTACTAAAACGAAAATAATCTCAGAGCAAAACTATGGCTATTAGCGTCAACACTATGCGGGCAATTGATCATTGGGTTGGTGTACCCCTTTGCGCAATTGTTAGCCCTCTTGTGGCATTAATCGACCGCATCAAAAATATATTTAGCCGTGGGCCTGAGGCGCCAAAAAAATTACTCTTTATTGAGCTCTCTGAAATGGGTAGCGCGATACTGGTGGACCCCGCTATGCGAAACGCGCAAGCACGTGGTGCGGAGATTTTCTTCTTAATCTTTAAAAGTAATCGTGCAAGTCTTACCCTACTCAATACTGTGAAGCCAGAAAATATCTTCACAATTGATTCTTCCAGTCTGGGCGGCCTCATCAAAGATACATTGCGTTTTTTGGTTTTGGCTCGCTATCACCGCATTGATACCGTTATTGACTTGGAACTTTTCTCACGCTTCACCGCTCTTCTTACGGGTTTATGTGGCGCTCGTAAGCGTATTGGTTATCACATCTTTCATGGAGAAGGATTGTGGCGCGGCTTCATGTTGACACGCAAAGTTCATTACAACCCGCACATTCACATTACCAAGAACTTTCTATCACTCATTCATGCTGCATTTGCTAAAGAGATTGAAGTGCCATTTAGCAAGGTTCATATTTCTGATGACGAAGTAAAGCTTGAGCAAGCGGTTATTAATCCCGATGTTTTGAAGAAAGTGCTTTCTCGTATTGAAAAGAAAGCTGCTGAAGCTGGCATTCCATTTACCTATGGAAAAAATCGGATTATCTTGATAAACCCAAATGCGAGCGATCTCTTGCCTCAACGTCGTTGGTCACAACAGCGCTTCTCTGAGCTGATTCAAGCAGTTAACCAACGCTATCCCGATGATCTGATTTTGATCACAGGCTCACCAGCTGAATTTGTATACGTTGATAAAGTGCGCTTCGTCGCTAACGTTAAGAACGCCCTGAATTTTGCTGGTCAGGTGAGTTTTGCTGAGTTACCCCCCTTATATACACTCTCAGATGTGATGGTCACCAACGATTCTGGCCCAGGACACTTTTCTGCAGTAACGCCACTCAGAACTGTAGTGTTATTTGGCCCTGAAACTCCCGCACTATATGGTTCAGTTGGTAACTCTATTGCGATTACCGCAAATCTTGCTTGCTCTCCATGCGTTAGCGCAGCCAATCACCGCAAGACACCCTGTCATGACAATCTTTGCATGCAAGCAATTAGCGTTGCTCAAGTATTGGAAAAAGTGAATATTCAATTGCAAGAAGCAGACAAGGCTAAAGGCCGCTAGCCAAATGAGCAAGAAAGCGATTTCTACGCTAGCTTGGTTTATCCCGCTTGCGCCATTAAGTCTTGCCGCAGCAATTTATTTTGGTGAGCTTCAAAGCGCTAGCTTTTTATTTATCAATCGCTTTACCCAACTCCTGCCGGACACTTTATGGGCTTGGCTCACATTCCTAGGTAATGGCTGGGGAATATTCGCACTTTCATTTCCACTGATTTTATTGGCGCCACGGATATTTAGCGCTGGAATTTTGGGCGGCGGCATCTCCGCAATAGCGAGCACCATTCTCAAAAACTTTTTTGATTTACCTAGACCGGCAGGCTTACTGGAAGAAGGCAGCTTCTATCGCATTGGCGAGCCCCTACTCCACAAAGCATTCCCATCAGGTCATACGCTGACTGCTTTTGCCATTGCCAGCGCTTTGTATTTTTCTTGCGCCAAAAATAAACGCGTTCGCCTATTAATTCTATTTCTTATTGCCAGTCTTGTAGGCTTATCTCGCAATGCTGTCGGGGCCCACTGGTTAACTGATGTATTGGCGGGCGCAGGAGTTGGCATGTGGTGCGGCATGCTCGGTGCTCAATTAGCAACCTACATCCCTGAATCACAACTGAAACCTCAATCTATTTGGACGCGCTTTATTGCGATTGGCGGTCTTGTGTCGATTTATGCTCATTACACCCAAGTAATGGATCTTGAGTTAAATCTTCCACTGCAATACGCTTCGATTGCGATTGTTGTCATTACCCTGATATTTTTTATTAAGGTCCAGACAGGCAATACGCAAGAGAAAGCGAAATAATTCTCATGTTTAGCTATCGACACGCTTTTCATGCGGGCAGTCATGCCGACATTCTTAAGCACATTACCCTCATTCAGCTAGTTCAGTATTTGCAAGAAAAGCCTGGCGCATTAACCATCGTTGACACTCATGCTGGCGCTGGAATTTATAGTCTTGAGGATGGATTTGCGGCTGTTAGCAAAGAAGCTGAAGGCGGAATATATCGCCTACGAGATTTCGTTGAGGCTGGCAACTCAATTCCTCAGAGCATTCAACAATATCTAGACTGTATTCAAGCTGATAATCCAGAAGGTGGAATGAAGCTCTACCCAGGATCACCATTTATTCTTGCGGACCTCTTGCGACCACAAGATCGTCTTAAGCTATTTGAACTTCATCCCAAAGAGATTGATATCCTTCGTGAAAATGTTGCGCAGCTGAAGCAAGCTAAACAAATAGATATTTATGCCGAAGATAGCTTTAGCAGGCTAAAAGGACTACTCCCACCTCCAAGTAGACGGGGTCTTGTGCTCATTGATCCTTCATATGAAGATAAACAAGATTACCGCAATCTAGAGATCGCAATTGAGGAAGCCCTGCGTCGTTTTGCAACGGGTTGTTATGCAATTTGGTATCCAGTCATTTCTAGAAGAGAATCCGCAGAACTTCCTGAACGCATGAAACGCATTGCCACCACCAACAAACGCTCTTGGCTGCATGCAGAGTTAAGAGTAGAAAATGCTCCGGGAGAGCGTCGTTTGCAAGCGAGTGGTATGTTCATTATCAACCCGCCATGGACGCTAGAGAAACATCTAGCCGAAGCAATGCCGGTACTTGTTAAAGCGCTTGGCTTGGATGGTGGCGCAAAACTAATATTGAAGAGTTTTGAGGCCTAAGGAACCTAAGGGGGGAGCAAATAAAGCTCACTTACCAACTAGCTTTAATGCTAAATCCAGTTGGACTGTACTCTAGGGTCGCTTTTGCCCCAACAGGTAACGTCAGCTTTTCTGCCTGATGACCAAACGGTAAGTCCGTCAAAATCGGTATCTGTTTTGGCAAACGGCTACGAATTACCTCTATTGCACGCTCTAAGTTGTAGCCTTT
This sequence comes from Polynucleobacter tropicus, assembly GCF_013307225.1. Classification (NCBI taxonomy): domain Bacteria; kingdom Pseudomonadati; phylum Pseudomonadota; class Betaproteobacteria; order Burkholderiales; family Burkholderiaceae; genus Polynucleobacter; species Polynucleobacter tropicus. The sequence continues at coordinate 1,442,152 of NZ_CP028942.1, forward strand.
ATCGTTATCGTATAAACGATAGGAAGAAAAGCCACCCAATAATATGGCGGACTGATTTTGAAGAATGCCAGCATCAACCAACTGCATCATCATTCTTTCCAATCGGTAAGGATGCTCGTTCACATCTTCTAAAAATAGAATACCGCCCTTCGTTTGCGCTGAAGATGGCAGATAAGACGTTCCAACAAGACTAGCTATCACGGTCAAATTACCACCCCAAAGCAATCCTGTGATCGAACCTGCAGCCACCTCACCCAAAAAAGATTGTGGCGCTTGAATTTGACAATCCAACTTCCGGTCTTTTACGGCCGATACGAAATGCCTCCACATGAATGGGTCTGGAGAGAGATTCTTACCATTCTCATCAAATCGACCAAAGTCATAATTGAGCATTGGGCCAGATAAAGTGACTGCGCCAGTCTTCTCTAGTAATGCAAGCTCAAACACTGTGAAATCACTATGTCCACAAATTTGCAAGCCGCCCTTAACCGCATTAGCAATCCCATTCCAATCAATGTCAGGCAATAAGCGATGAATACCATACCCACCCCGCATTGCCATCACCAGATTTTTTGGATCCACTTTTGCTAAACCATTTAATTCATTTAAACGCTCAGCATCGCTACCAGCAAAACGCTCTTGAACGCGATGTACACACTGAGCATTGGCAATCTCAATACCTTGGCTTTGAAGATAGGCAATACCTACCTCAGGACTTTTAGGGTCGATATTAGCGCCAGAGGGGGCGATAAGATAAATAGATTTCACCTACGCTCCTTAAAGAAGCTGCGTAGTAGCTGGCCACACTCCTCACCCATAACCCCACCCTCGACTGTTGTCTGATGATTGATTTGTTTTGATGAGAATACATCTAAAACGCTTCCAGCGGCTCCCGTCTTTGGATCGGGTGCTCCATAGACAACACGATCCAAGCGCGCATGAAGCATTGCACCGGCGCACATTGTGCAGGGCTCCAAAGTCACATAAAGGGTACTACCAGGCAAGCGATAGTTTTCTTCGGCCTTAGCGGCACCCCTAAGCGCCAACATTTCTGCATGAGCACTCGGATCATGATGAGTAATAGGCTGATTGAATGCCTTGGAAATAACCTTGCCATCTCGAACCAAAACCGCACCCACAGGAACCTCACCCTCTAGGGCGGCCAACTGCGCTTGCTCAATGGCTTGCTGCATAAATTGATGATCAAGTTCAGCTTGAGTCATTTATTGGCGATATACATCCGCCCAACAATTGGGTGTTTCATAAAGACGAACTGCGGAGAGTTCAAGTCGGCCACCAAAAGCTTTATTAAATACTGGTTGCAAAATTGCAAAAGCGGTATTGGCTAAGTTTTCTACTGTGGGCACATGTTCCATGATCACAGTTTTATGATTTGGCATGCTGGCCAAGAATGCTACCAATTTTTCATCTTCTTTTGCCACCAAGAATGCATGATCCCAGAGCTCAACTACATATTGATTGGTGAGACGCTTGATATCTCCAAAATCCAATACCATTCCATCGTCCGCCTTACCAGGATGATCCGCTACCTCGCCAGTTAGGGTTACCTCAATGGCATATCGATGTCCATGCAAATGTCGACACTGGCCATCATGATTAGGAATGCGGTGACCTGAATCAAATTCAAGGCGACGTGTAATGGAGATGTTGGATGGTTTTTTAGTCATTCAAATTTATCAAAGCGTGGCTGCTATATGCGCCCTATTTATCGGATTCCAATCAGTTTATGCGATTGAATACTTAATCTCCATAATGGACGCTTTTGGCACAAAGAAACAGCCAACTCAGTATTACTTTTTACGTCCGGTCCATCCATAGGCTGCAAGAAGCGATTGCGGTAGTCCATCTTCTCAAATCGAGACATTAATTTTTCAAGGGCATCATGGCCCGCTTGCGGCACCACTAATTTCAATTCATTCGCCTGGAGAACAATTAGTTCAGATCCAGCCTTCGGGCTGACGCACACCCAATCTACACCCTTGGGCACCTTGATGGTTCCATTTGTTTCAATGGCGACCTCAAAACCTTTTTGATGAAGTGCATTAATAAGATCTTCATCTAACTGTAGCAACGGTTCGCCACCGGTAAAAACTACATATCGTTGCTGAGGGCCCGCTGAGGTGCTTTTCCAAGACTGCTCAATTGCTGCCGCGAGATCCTGCGCAGTATTAAATTTACCGCCACCAATGCCATCGCTTCCCACAAAATCAGTATCGCAAAATTGGCAAACAGCACTAGCGCGATCCTCTTCGCGACCACTCCATAAATTACAACCAGCAAAGCGGCAAAAAACCGCAGCACGACCAGCATGTGCGCCTTCGCCTTGAAGAGTTGGGAAAAGTTCTTTTACGGTATACATGGCAATACGCTCATTTTAAGCGTATTGCCTACTTCCAGGAGACTAGCTCCCACTGCCAATAGTCTTCCCAGTATGCATTTGACCAGAAGACTCCAGGAGTAATGTAGCGCCCAGATCCCCTGCGTATGACCCAGCGGCCGATTTCCGGGAAGAACCACACATCCTCCTCGCGGATGTTCATCACCCTAAATAGATCATTACTCTCAAAATACGGGATTTCATTATGGTAATGAAGGGTAGCAAAACGACCTGCTGGAGAAGCTACTTGCTCCCAGCCTAATGCCACCATATTCAAGCCCCAGTAAAAATTACTTCCTGGATTTGATAGCACTTCATAACGCGACTTATAAAATGCATTCGAACCTGATTGCATTTGTGCTGGCCACAAAGGTATTGGCTGCTGAAACCTTTGTGGCGGACTCCAATGGGGATCTTGCAAAATGAATCCCCAAGGTGACTGAATTTCATCTGGCAGTGGTCCCGCCTTGACTCCGACACGTTGAATCCGAATCACATCACCAACAGAAACCACCTTCTCAGTTACGGTGTCGATAATTTCTTGATTAAAGACGTTTCGTACTTGATATACCCACTCTTGACCAATCTTTGGCGTCCTAACTACTGGAGCGGGAGTCGGTTGCGCTAGTGCTGGGCCCTCAGGAAAGGGTTGGGAAGAAATACACCCTACCAATAATATTGATAGGGCGATAGATGAAAGCGCCCTACAAGAGATCACTTGTAAGAAGTTAATTGCCACTGCAAGCTATCTTCTAAATTGGGAGTTCCAAGCTGACCTTGAATCATGTATGAACCAGAAGACTCGCGCGCAACCCAGCGACCAATGCTTGGGGCAAACCAAACAGTCTCTCTACGAATGCAATTCACTTTATTGTCATCATTACTTTCGTAGTTCACCAAGCTTTGATAACGCAATGTTAAGAAAGTTCCTGCGGGAACGGTAATTTGCTCCCAGCCATGGGCGCTCATATATTCTTGCCAGTTATAAGCAGAATCGGGGTATCCCGCCAGCTTGTATTTAGTGATGAATTGCTTATTCCAAGTAGCGCTTAACTCTTGAGGCCACAATGGAATAGCGGGGCTGAAGCTCACTACTTTAGGCCACTGTGGATCAGTCAAAACCATACCCCAAGGACCCTGAACTTCGTTGGCTAATCTTCCACCGCTTTCGTCCGAGCGCTCAATCACAATGGTTGAGCCAACACTAGCCACTCGCTCGGTTACCAAGCCTAGATTTTTGCCATCAAATACATCACGCTTTATATAGGTCCATTCTTGCCCCACTTGTGGAAGGCGAACAGATGGCAATGGCTTTGGCTGTGCAACAGGTGTACCGCGCTCATAACCCAATGGCACGCCACAAGCTACTGGGGCCAAAGCTGCTGAAGCGATGAATACACGACGAGATAAATTCATATTTCCTCCAAAAATCCTCAAACAACTATACCCCAAGCAAACTTAACTCTTCAACCGTAAACCCTGCTTGCTTACGAGCGTCAAGATTAAATGGCCCCCTCAATTTTGGAGCGCGATACTGCTTGGCAAGATCCCTATAGGCAGAAATTGGGGATAAGCTTGCCTTATTGCATAAGAAGTTAAACCAATGATTACCAACAAAAACGTGTCCAATCTCATCACGAAGAATAATCTCGAGAATCTCGACAGCTCGGACGTCTTTGATTTGCTTGAAACGATCGCGAATCATCGGCACGGCATCTAAGCCTCTTGCCTCCATGGTTCTGGGCACCAAAGCCATTCTGGCGATTACCGAATCCTGAGTTCTTTCAACCATCTCCCACAGACTGTTGTGTGCTTGAAAGTCTCCGTAAGAGTATCCAAACGATTGAATATATTCATTTACCAGGGTGAAGTGATAAGCTTCTTCTTTGGCAACCTTTAACCAGTCTGCGTAATACTGCTCAGGCATATCCGGGAAACGCCAGATGGCATCTAGAGCAAGATTGATGGCATTAAATTCAATATGCGCCAATGAATGCAGCAAAGAAGCCCTGCCCTCAACAGTGTCCATCTTTCGTTTGGGAACCTCTAAAGGAGGAACTAACTCTGGCTTATGTGGTCGACCTGGAAGATCAAGTTTAGTGCCATCGTAAATTGCAGCAGCATTGAGATTAATCTTTTGCTGTTGATAGTCGTCAAATAACTGAAATGTTCGACTAACTTTAATCTGTGGGTTCGTTATTGCCAAAATTTCAAGGGCAGTTTGGCGCAACTCAGTCATCACAAAAGCCGATGCTTATTCCCACTCGATCGTAGCAGGAGGTTTTCCGCTAATGTCGTACACCACACGGTTAATGCCACGCACTTCATTGATGATGCGATTAGAAACTTTACCAAGCAGATCATGCGGCAAATGCGCCCAGTGCGCAGTCATGAAATCTTGGGTTTGCACTGCACGCAGAGCAACAACATACTCATAAGTTCTGCCATCGCCCATCACGCCAACTGACTTCACTGGCAAGAACACTGCAAATGCCTGGCTAGTCAGGTCATACCAAGATTTATGGCTGGCTTCATCAATGGTACTGCGCAACTCTTCAATAAAAATCGCATCCGCTCTTTGCAGCAGACTTGCAAACTCTGCCTTAACCTCACCCAAGATGCGAACACCAAGACCTGGGCCAGGGAAAGGATGGCGATAGACCATCTCGCGAGGAAGCCCTAAGGCCACACCAAGTTCACGCACCTCATCTTTAAAGAGCTCACGCAATGGCTCAAGCAATTTGAGATGCATATCTTCAGGCAAGCCGCCCACATTGTGGTGACTCTTAATAGTATGAGCACCTTTTTTACCTTTACCGGCAGACTCGATCACGTCTGGATAGATGGTACCCTGCGCCAACCACTTAGCGTTCTTAATCTTTCCAGACTCAGTCTGGAAAATTTCCACAAACTCTTTGCCAATAATTTTTCGCTTGGCTTCTGGATCAGCCACACCAGCAAGCTTAGACATAAAGGTATCTTTTGCATCAACGCGAATCACCTTCACACCTAGATTGCGAGCAAACATCTCCATAACCATATCGCCTTCATTTAGACGAAGCAGGCCGTGATCGACGAAAACGCAAGTTAACTGATCGCCGATAGCGCGGTGAATTAAGGCAGCGGCAACACTCGAGTCAACACCACCAGATAAGCCCAAAATAACTTCTTCATCGCCAACTTGTTTGCGAATATTTTCAACTGCTTCTGCAATGTAATCGCCCATGACCCAATCTGGCTTACAACCGCAGATTTGATGTACAAAGCGCTCCAGAATTGCAGTCCCTTGAATGGTGTGTGTTACCTCTGGATGAAACTGGAAAGCATAGAAGCGGCGCTTCTCATCCGCCATACCTGCAATTGGACAAGAATCAGTCGAAGCCATTAAGGCAAATTCGGGAGGCAGTTTAGTTACTGAATCGCCGTGACTCATCCACACCTTCAGAATGCCATGGCCTTCACTGGTAGAAAAATCTTGTATGCCTTTGAGCAGATTTGTGTGGCCATGTGCACGCACTTCAGAGTAACCAAATTCGCGAGCCTTGCCGAGTGACTCAGCCGAGGCAACAGCGCCACCCAATTGGGTTGCCATAGTTTGCATGCCATAGCAGATACCCAATACGGGAACGTCAAGCTCAAAAACAATTTGTGGTGCTCGTGGACTGCCAGCCTCTGTAACCGAGCTTGGACCACCAGAGAGAATGATTCCCTTGCCACCCTGCTCTTGAATAAATTTGCGAATGAATTCTGGATCGCAATCATAGGGGTGTATTTCTGAATACACGCGCCCATCACGCACACGTCTTGCAATTAATTGAGTTACTTGTGAACCAAAGTCGAGAATCAGTATTTTGTCGTGCACGAAACAATCACTCTTTAAGTCAGCATTTATTTATTTTTAATCAATATGGTAGTTAGGCGCTTCCTTGGTGATCTTCACATCGTGCACGTGTGATTCACGCACACCTGCTGATGTGATTTCCACAAAATTGGCTTTTTCATGCAGTTCAGCAATCGTTTTGCAACCGAGATAACCCATGGAAGAACGAATGCCACCTGTCAGTTGGTGCAAGATAGCAAGCACGCTACCTTTGTATGGAACTTGCCCTTCGATACCCTCAGGAACTAGCTTCTCAGCATTCGCAACAATATCGCTCTGGAAATAACGATCGGCAGAACCATCAGCCATCGCGCCCAAAGAGCCCATGCCACGATAACTCTTATAAGAACGTCCTTGATACAAGAACACCTCACCAGGCGCTTCTTCAGTGCCTGCGAACATACCGCCCATCATTACAGCGCTTGCGCCTGCAGCCAATGCTTTTGCAACGTCTCCGGAGTAACGAATACCACCATCCGCAATTAGCGGGATGCCAGCACCTTTTAGTGCGGTAGCCACATTTACGATTGCGGTAATTTGAGGAACGCCTACGCCCGCCACGATACGAGTAGTGCAAATTGAACCCGGCCCAATGCCCACCTTCACGCCATCAGCACCATGATCAGCTAATGCTTTTGCGGCATCTCCAGTAGCGATATTACCGCCAATAACTTGTACTTGCGGATAGTTCTTCTTCACCCATTTCACACGATCGAGAACGCCTTGGCTATGGCCATGAGCGGTATCTACAACAATTACATCAACTCCTGCGCGTACCAATAACTCAATACGTTCATCATTATCTGGGCCCACTCCAACCGCCGCGCCCACACGGAGCTTGCCTTCGCTGTCTTTACAGGCATTAGGATGCTCAGTCGCTTTCAGAATATCTTTTACGGTAATGAGGCCACGCAATTCAAATTTGTCATTAACAACAAGAACGCGCTCTAAGCGATGCTGACTCATCAAACGTTTTGCTTCTTCTAATGAGGCACCCTCTTTTACTGTCACCAAGCGCTCACGTGGAGTCATCTTGTTTTTTACTGGCGCATCCAAATCTTCTTCAAAGCGCAAATCACGATTGGTGATGATGCCAACCACTTCTTTGCCAACCAAAACTGGAAACCCAGAAAATCCATGTTCACGTGATAGTTGAATTACTTGACGTACCGTCACATCTGGACTGATGGTGATGGGATCGCGCAAAACACCAGACTCATAACGTTTTACTTTTGCCACTTCACGAGCTTGCTCGGCAGGCTTCAAGTTTTTATGAACAATACCAATGCCGCCCTCGCTTGCCATGGCAATGGCCAAACGGCCTTCCGTGACGGTATCCATCGCGGCGGATACTAATGGCGTGTTGAGTGAAATATCCCGAGTTAATTTACTAGCCAAACTGGCATCTCGAGGGAGTACCGATGAGTAGGCCGGTACGAGGAGCACATCGTCAAAAGTGAGTGCTTTTTGAATGAGTCGCATGCAAAACCCCTAGTCGCAAAAACAGATTATAGCCTCCTAGCCCTCCTTTTTGCTGCTGCAGCCTGGAATTTGGCATCCTGGTTCTGGTTCGCCTTCTTGCGGCGTACCGCCTTGGGATCAATTAATAAGGGGGAATAAAGCTCTAGGCGGTCACCTTCATAAATTCGGCTATCCCAGTCCTTGCGCTTCCCGAAAACCCCAAAACAGCCCTTTCTGGAGATTGCTGGATCTTCTTGGCTTAATGCGAGTCCCGCTTTTACTAAGGCAAGCCCAATAGTTGGGCTCTCGCCTAGCTTGATGACCAGCTCGAATGGCTTGAGAGTGGGCTCACCCTCTCTTGCATCACATAGCCAAATATTAAGCATTCGATCAGCCATACACTTCTTCAGCTCGCTTAACAAAACAATCCACGAAAGTTCCAGCAATGTGCCCAAACACTGGTCCAATAATTTTGTCCAGAATGACGCTTTTGAACTCCCAATGCAACTTGAACTCCACCTTACAAGCATCTTCACGCAGAGGGATGAAGTTCCATTGACCCGAGAAATACTTGAATGGCCCATCCACAAAAACCATGTCAATGGTTTCAGGTCGATGATTCACATTACGCGTATGGAAAAACTGATTTATGCCCTTAAAGCTGATATTGATTTTGGCATCTAAAACGGTTTCGGTCTGCTCAAAGATTTCCACTCCGCCACACCAGGGCAGGAATTCAGGATATCGCGCTACATCAGTCACCAAGCCATACATTCGGTCGGCTGATTGGCCAATTAAAACGGTCTTGTAGACGTCTGCCATAATCGTTATTGGAAGCTAAATAAATATGAGTATCGTCGATAACAAAAAAGCTTTCTTCGATTATTTTATCGAGGAGCGCTTTGAGGCAGGGCTAGTTCTGGAGGGTTGGGAGGTAAAAGCCATCCGAGCAGGTCGCGTGCACATTAAAGAAGCGTATGTGGTGATACGTAAGGCTGAGCTTTTTCTGATCGGTTGCCACATTACCCCCCTTCTTTCCGCCTCCACTCACATTGTTCCCGATAGCGTCCGCACCAGAAAGCTATTGCTAAATGCGATCGAGATTCGTAAGTTGATTGGCAAAGTAGAACAAAAAGGTTACACACTCGTTCCATTAAATCTGCATTTCTCCAAAGGCAGAGTGAAATGCGAGATTGGATTGGCGAGAGGTAAAAAACAACACGACAAACGTGCAGCCACGAAAGAGCGCGAATGGGAAGTGCAAAAAGGCAGGATTGCTCGCGGCGATCTAAACGCGTAACAACCCCACGGGGGACTAATCTAAAGTCCAGTATTTAAGCATGCTGCACCCGTCTGGTGCATAACAGCACCAAGCTGCTTCACATTTTTTAATTCAGCCACATCAAAGGCATTAGCTTTATAAGCATGAAACCGCCTTTTGATGAAATGCTGGACGCCTCTGGCAAAGCACGCCCCCATTACGAAATTTTTCATAATTGGTTAAAGCAACAAAGTGACACCCTCATGGGTCTAAAGCGCGCTGAGGCAGACCTCATCTTCAGGCGTGTTGGCATCACATTTGCAGTCTATGGCGATGATCTGGGGGCAGAAAGAACTATTCCTTTTGATCAAGTACCTCGGATCTTCGCTGCAAAAGAATGGGAGCAACTAGAAACTGGCCTAAGACAGCGCGTGAAAGCACTAAACCGCTTCATCTATGACATCTATCACGATGAAGAAATCATTAAAGCGGGCATTGTTCCGGCTGAACAAATTTTTAATAATGCGCAGTATCGACCCGAGATGCGCAATATCGATGTGCCGCGTGATATTTATGCACAAATCGCTGGTATTGACATTGTTCGTGCAGGTGAAGGCGAGTTCTACGTTCTTGAAGATAACTTACGCGTCCCTTCTGGAGTTTCTTATATGGTTGAAGACCGCAAAATGATGATGCGGCTTTTCCCAGATCTATTTCAAAAATACCGAATTGCACCTGTTGAGCATTACCCAGACCTACTCTTGGAATGCCTCAAATCCGTTAAACCGGATGATGTTAAAAAACCCAATGTGGTTGTGCTAACACCTGGCATGTACAACTCCGCCTATTTTGAGCATAGTTATTTAGCGCAACAAATGGGCGTAGAGCTTGTCGAGGGCAAAGACCTATTTGTAAAAAATGAACAGGTCTATATGCGCACCACACAGGGCCCTGAGCGAGTGGATGTGATTTATCGTCGTGTTGATGATGACTTTCTAGACCCTCTTGCGTTTCGCTCGGACTCGACCTTAGGGGTCGCAGGATTATTGTCAGCATATCGTGCAGGCAACATCACTTTAGCTAATGCAATCGGCACAGGCATTGCCGATGACAAGTCAATCTACCCTTATGTACCAGACATGATTGAGTTTTATCTAGGAGAAAAACCCATCCTCAATAATGTTCCGACCTATCAATGTCGAAAACCAGAAGATCTTGCATACACCTTAGCTAATTTGGAAAAATTAGTGGTCAAGCTCACGCATGGCGCAGGTGGTTACGGGATGTTAGTGGGCCCAGCATCGAGCAAAGCGGAAATTGAAGAATTCAGGGCACACTTGGTGGCAAACCCAGATAAATACATTGCCCAACCCACACTAGCACTATCTACCTGCCCTACATTTGTGGAATCTGGTGTAGCGCCAAGACACATTGATTTACGCCCATTTGTGTTGTCTGGCAAAACCATCAAGATGGTGCCTGGCGGTCTCACTCGTGTTGCGCTCAAGGAAGGTTCACTGGTGGTGAACTCCTCTCAAGGCGGTGGCACCAAAGACACTTGGGTACTGGAGGAATAAGCCATGTTGAGCCGCACAGCTGACTGCCTATACTGGATGGCGCGCTACACAGAGCGTGCCGAGAATACCGCCCGTATGCTTGATGTAAATCATCAAACCTCTTTGTTGCCTCAGCCACCAGAATTTTTAGAGCAAAGTTGGAAAAAATTACTCACGATTTCTAAACTAGAAAATTCATTTTTGAGTAAATATGATGTAATCAATCGCGAAAATGTCTTGGATTTCATGATTTATGAAACCAGCAATCCATCGAGCATCGTATCTTGCCTATTCGCAGCTCGTGAGAATGCTCGGGTTATACGTGGAAAGATCACCTCCGAGGTGTGGGAAACGCAAAATACCACGTGGTTGGAATTGCAACGCATCTTGCAAACTAGACATCAAGCGGATCCAAGCAGGCTACTTGAATGGGTAAAACACCGCTGCCATTTATTTAGAGGCGTTATGCATGGCACGATGCTCAAAAATGAATCTTTTTACTTTATTAATGTAGGCACATTGCTTGAGCGTGCCGACAATACGGCTCGTATTTTGCAAACTAAGTATGAAGACCAAGAAGCACTTTCGGCAATAGGCAAACCGCAGGCGATCGAAAAAGAATCTAGTGGAGAATTTTTTGATTTCTATCACTGGGCGGCCTTATTAAGATCCGTATCCGCATTTGAAATTTATCGTCAAATTTATTCAGATCAAGTCACTCCGAAGCAAGTGGCAGAGCTTTTGATTTTCAATAAACAAATGCCAAGATCACTCGTCAGTTGCGTAAATGAATTAATTCCCCTCGTATCCGAAGTGAAGAATCAGCAATCCAAAGAAATTGAACGCCTGCTAGGAAAACTCAAAGCTAGCTTGGATTATTCAGATGTTGATGAAGTCTTTTCACAGGGCTTGGAGGAATTCATCGAGAATTTTCTAGAAAGAATTAATCACATCGCTGATGAATTCAGTAGCGCCTACCTTATTCCCCTAGCTGTGGCCTAGAGCGACATACCTATGCACCTCAAAATACGACACCGCACCGAATATCGATATGAGACTCCAGTACGCTACTCTATTCAAGAGTTGCGATTGACTCCGCCCACCACAGATGGACAGAAAGTGGAACGCTGGAAGATTAATACGCCAATTAAAGCCTCTAACTCTATTGATGCATTCAATAATCTCTGTAGTGTCTTTGTTCAGGAAGCTTCATATACCTCGATGATGATCGAGGCAGAAGGTGAAATCCTCACTCAAGATGCGCATGAGTATGTAGATGACCCTAAAGCAGTTTCACCCTACTACCTTTTGCAACAAACGAAGCTGACGGAACCCTCGGAGGAAATGCTAAATTACTTCTCCTCTTCGCTTCCCAAGAAAAATACGATTGATGAGATCCTGAAATTAGCATCCGCAGTCCAAGGCGCAATTGAGTATGTTCCAGGCAAAACCAACTTTGCTACTACCGCAGCCCAATCCTTTGCCATGAAATCTGGCGTATGCCAGGATCATGCCCACGTGATGCTGAGCCTTTGCAGAGCAGCGCAAATCCCTGCGCGTTATGTCAGCGGCTACTTTTTTGCTGAAGAATCCCCTAATTTGGCTAGCCATGCCTGGATCGATTTTTGCAGTGACATCAATGGTGGGGTCTGGAATAGCGTAGACATTACACATGCCTGCTTAACTGATGCGCGACATGTTCGCCTGGCGATTGGCTGTGATTATTACTCCGCTGCGCCTGTTAAAGGCGTTCGCACTGGCGGAGTTGGCGAGGAACTGACCGCAAATATCTCCATCCAGCAGCTATCCTAACGCTTGAGTAGGATCTTCAAGGCGTTAAGGGATAATAGTCAAAACAATTAAGGAAAGATGTAGATGACGTATTGCGTTGGGCTTTGCCTGAAAGATGGTCTTGTATTTTTATCCGACACCCGCACCAATGCTGGAGTCGATCAAATAGGGACATTTCGGAAGATGGCTCTATTTCAGAAAGATGGCGATCGTTTCTTTGCCATGATGAGTGCTGGCAATCTTGCTGTTACCCAGGCAGTAAAAGAAATTTTGCTTCAAGGTCAACTCTTTAATGGTATAAATCTTTGGAATGCCGAGAACTCGCATGATGCTGCCGTTGTGATTGGCGAGGCGGTCAAACAAGTTTACGATCGAGACCACAAAGCGCTTGAAAAGGCCGGGATTGACTTCAATTGCAATCTCATCTTCGGTGGCCAGGTAAAAAATGAGAGACCGCGCTTATTTAATATCTATTCCGCTGGTAATTTTATTGAGGCCACCCCAGAAACCTGCTACTTTCAAATTGGCGAATCCAAATATGGGAAACCTATTCTAGATAGAGTGTTAAATTTTTCAACACCACTAAATCTGGCAACTAAATGCGCACTGATTTCAATGGATTCCACGTTAAAAAGTAATATCTCGGTAGGCGTTCCATTAGACATGGTAGTCTATGAAAAAGATTCTTTGCAGGCCACCAAGACTGTCACACTTGATGAAGATAATCCCTATTTCGCCATGATTCATAGCTCATGGGGCGAAAAATTACGTGAAGCATTTAATTCCATTCCAGAGCCAAACTGGCATGGCGGAAAAAAATCTAATGTGATTTCAGTGCCAGCGAGGAAGATGGGAGCAATACCTATTCATAAGCTATCTTCGAAGGCAAATAAACCTTCTAAGCCTTCATCAAGAGTAAATCCCAAAAGACCTACGAAAAAATCCGCAACAAAGAAAAAAGCCTAGAGTTTTCTCCAGGCTTTTTTTAGTTACGCTTGATTGAAGTTAGGCTTTTAAACTCTTGCCCAACATTTCCCAAGTTTCCACTACGCTGTCTGGATTAAGTGAGATTGAAGTAATGCCCTTCTCAACCAACCAACGCGCAAAGTCTGGGTGATCAGATGGACCTTGACCGCAGATACCGACGTATTTATCTTGCTTGCGGCAGGCAACAATGGAGCGCTCAACCATAAACTCAACCGCTGGATCACGCTCATCAAAGTCAATCGCCAGCAATTCCATACCGGAGTCACGATCAAGACCGAGTGTTAGTTGGGTCATATCGTTTGAACCGATAGAGAAGCCGTCAAAATACTCTAAGAACTGATCGGCAAGAATTGCGTTTGATGGGATCTCGCACATCATAATAAGGCGCAAGCCATTGACGCCACGCTTGAGACCAAACTTCTCCATCATATTAATGACGCGCTCAGCTTGCTTGATGGTACGCACGAATGGAACCATGATCTCAACGTTATCAAGACCCATGTCTTCACGCACACGCTTCATTGCTGCACATTCAAGCGCGAATGCCTCGCCAAACTCTTCCGATACGTAGCGGGATGCACCACGGAAACCCAACATCGGGTTTTCTTCATCAGGCTCATAACGAGAACCGCCAATGAGTTTCTTGTACTCGTTTGACTTAAAGTCTGACAAACGCACGATTACTGGCTTTGGATAAAAAGCGGCGGCAATAGTCGCTACACCCTCAACTAACTTATCCTCATAGAATTGGCGTGGGCTTGCATAGCCACGAGCAACGCTTTCCACTGCGCGCTTGAGATCGGGATCAATATTTGGGTACTCCAACACTGCGCGTGGATGCACACCAATGTAGTTATTGATGATGAACTCTAAGCGAGCCAATCCAACGCCTGCGTTTGGCAATTGACAGAAGTCAAATGCCAACTGTGGGTTACCGATATTCATGGTGATCTTGACGGGGATATCTGGCAATGCGCCACGAGAAACTTCAGTCACTTCGGTTTCAATCAAGCCATCATAAATATGGCCTTCATCACCCTCGGCACAAGATACAGTCACTACCATGCCATCTTGCAATTGCTCAGTGGCATCACCACAACCAACCACTGCAGGTACACCTAATTCACGGGCAATAATTGCCGCGTGGCAAGTACGACCACCACGATTGGTCACAATCGCGGAAGCACGCTTCATAACCGGCTCCCAGTTTGGGTCAGTCATGTCGGCAACCAATACATCACCAGGCTGCACACGGTCCATTTCACTTGGATCACGGATTACGCGTACTGGACCAGCGCCAATCTTTTGACCAATCGCACGGCCTTTTGCCAATACCTTAGAGCTACCTTTAAGTTTGTAGCGCATCTCAACTTGACCGGCTGCTTGGCTCTTCACTGTCTCAGGACGTGCTTGCAAAATATAGATACGACCATCTTGACCATCCTTGCCCCACTCAATATCCATTGGGCGACCATAATGTTTCTCAATGATCACTGCGTATTTTGCTAACTCTGTAATATCTGCATCTTCCAAAGAAAAACGATTACGCTTTTCAGGGGTGACATCTACCGTTTGTACTTTTTCAGCAGACCCCTTTGGAGCAAATTGCATTTGAATCAATTTGGATCCCAAGGTACGACGAATGATCGCTTTTTTACCTTGCGCTAAGGTGGTCTTGAATACATAAAACTCGTCTGGGTTTACAGCGCCCTGCACAACAGTTTCACCTAAACCATAGCTAGATGTAATGAAAACCACATCCTCAAATCCGGATTCGGTATCCAGCGTAAACATCACGCCAGAAGCGCCTAAGTCAGAACGCACCATGCGCTGAATACCAGCCGATAAGGCAACCTCTTCATGGGCAAAGCCCTTATGAACACGATAGGAGATAGCGCGGTCGTTATAAAGAGAAGCGAAAACTTCGCGAATCTTGCTTAATACATCCTCAATTCCCTCGACATTCAGGAATGTTTCTTGCTGACCAGCGAACGAAGCATCAGGCAAGTCTTCCGCAGTAGCGGATGAGCGAACAGCAAACGAGCCTTTACCAGAATCGTCTAGTGTTGCGAATGCCTTGCGAATATCTTCCTCAAGCTTTGGCTGAAATGGCGCAGTTTCGATCCACTCGCGAATCTCTGCACCCGCTTGTGCCAATGCACGCACATCATCAATATTGAGACCTTCTAAACGCTTTTGAATACGCTCGGTCAAATTGTTATGTTTCAGAAAATCACGAAACGCCAATGCAGTTGTCGCAAAACCAGTTGGTACACGAACCCCTGTTGAAGCGAGCTGTGAAATCATTTCACCTAAAGATGCATTTTTACCGCCGACTGACTCAACATCCGTCATTCGAAGCTGCTCAAAAGGCAAAACATAGGCGTTAGCCATACTGCTATTTTGTTGCTGTTGGTTGGACATAAAATACTCTCAAAAGATAAGGAAACTGGTCAAGCGGTCGCCTAAAATGCGACTTCATTTAATATGATTCTATTGTAGTTCTGACCCCACATTTAGGCCAAATTGATGTCTACTGAAACCCGCATTGTTTTTATTGTCTCTGACGGCACAGGCATTACCGCCGAAAACTTCAGCCAGTCGATTTTGGCGCAATTTGAGGCCAGTTTTAAGCATATCCGGATCCCTTTTGTGGACAGCGTTGATAAAGCTCATGCTGCCGTCAGCAGCATCAATCAGGCGGCCAATAAATACGGGGCTCAACCTATCGTTTTCACCACCTTGGTGAACGCTGAACTCAATTCCATCGTTGGCAAGGCTAATGGACTCATTTTGGACATGTTTCAGACCTTCGTAGCCCCTCTTGAGGCTGCCCTAGGCATGAAATCCACCCATGCCATGAACCGCCTACACCATAATGCTGATACTGAAGCCTATAAGAACCGGATTGAGGCGATCAACTACTCCTTGGCACACGATGACGGCCAATCCAACCAAAACCTTGCTGAGGCTGACGTTATTTTGGTGGGAATATCTCGCGTTGGGAAAACGCCGACGAGTCTCTACTTGGCGATGCAGTATGGTTTAAAGGCTGCGAACTACCCATTAATTCCCGAGGATTTTGAACGAGGTCAACTACCTAAGGATTTAGTCCCTTATCGCCAAAAAATCTTTGGCCTCATGATTGATGCGGAACGTCTTTCAGAAATCCGCAATGAACGTCGCCCTGGCAGCAACTATGCCAAGCTTGAAAACTGCCGTTATGAAATTAACGAAGCGACAGCGATGATGAAAAAACAATCTATTCCTTGGGTGATGACAACTAGTAAATCCATCGAAGAAATCGCTACTACAGTATTGCAAGCAATCAAATCCGATAAAACGATTTTAGGCTAATGTCGGTTGGTTAACTGCGTCGAATGCGGACGGTTTCAAACAAACAAATTGCGGCTGCTGTAGAAACGTTTAAGGACTCTACACGCGGATCAATCGGAATAGAAACTCCCTTTGCTTGCGCTAGCAGATCTTCGGATACGCCTAGACCTTCACTTCCCATCACCCAAGCTACGGGTTTCAGTAATTCTTGCTTCAAATTAAAAAGGTCTTGCTCAGCGTCAGCTGTTGCAGCCATCAGAGGGGCTGTAACAGCGCTTAATACTTGTTGATTGGTCCAGCCCTCATATAGATCCAATAAATGATGGGCACCCATTCCCGCACGCAAAACCTTGTTGGACCAGAGATGAGCACAACCCGATAAAGCAATGATCTGTGTAAATCCAGCTGCTGCAGCCGTGCGCAGAATAGTACCAACATTACCCGCATCTTGAATCCGATCCAATATCACGACATCCCCATCAAGATTTGCGATCGATTGAGGGGATGTTAAAGATGATTTTGGTAAGCTTAATAACCCAGCAATGTGAGGAGCATTAACCAAGTCACTTAATACATTCCAGAGGGCGCTGTCCAGTTGATAGACCTTAGTCTCTGGACAAATTTCAAGATGGGAATAAACAGCCTGGGAAATTTCGGGATTTTGCAAACCCATCCCGGAAGTAAAGAGCGTCTTTAACGCGGGATCACCCACCCAAGTCTGAACGAGATGAATTCCTTCAAGTAATGCGCATCCACTATTTAATCGAGCCTTCTGCCCTTTAGATCCTGTCGCTTGTAATAAACGCAGTTCCTTGAACAGCGGATTCTCTTTAGAGGTAATTTGATCAAAGTTCATTATTCAACTTGCAAGAGATTCCAAAACTTCTCGGACCGGGGAAAAACTTCGGCGATGCTCAGAGCAAGCGCCATACTGTTTCAGGGCAGCAAAATGCGCCTCAGTAGGATAGCCCATATGTTGAGCAAACCCATATTCTGGATATCGGTCATGCAGATGCATCATTTGTCGATCACGAGTCACTTTTGCAATGATAGAAGCCGCAGAAATTGCAGGCTCTTTTGCGTCACCCTTAATAATTGCCTCAGCTGGTATGGGTAGCTCGGGACATCGATTGCCATCAATTAACGCTTTCTCTGGCCAAGCACCCAAACGAATACTTAAATCCTCTATAGCGCGACGCATAGCCAACATGGTTGCCTGCAATATATTGATCTGATCAATCTCGACTGGACTGGCTTCACCAACGCCCCAAGCTTTCGCGTTTTCCAGAATTTGCTCATATAAAAAATCGCGCTTTGCTGCTGTCAATTTTTTAGAATCTTTTAGACCATCAATAGGCTTGGCTGGATCAAGAACTACTGCACCAGCAACGACTGCGCCTACTAAAGGGCCGCGGCCTGCCTCATCCACCCCGCAAACCCAAAGAACACTCATGAAGCAATTCGTCCGATACGACGATCCATAATAGTTTGCGCTACAGCTTGAGCCACTAGGAGACCTGTTGGGCGACGCAAAGTTTCATGCATTTTTGTAAAACGCTCTTTTAACTGCGCAACCTTGCTTGGATGATTTAACCACTCCAAAATCGCAGCACTTAATTTTTCTGGGGTTGCATCACTTTGCAATAACTCTGGCACAACAAACTCGCCACACAAAATGTTAGGCAAGCCAACATATGGCAAATATCCCTGGCGTTTCATGATCTGAGCAGTAAGCCAAGGCACTTTATATGAAATCACCATTGGCTTTTTCCAGAGGGCAGCCTGCAAAGTGGCAGTCCCACTCGCAATGAGTACAACATCAGACGCCTCCAAAACCTCATCTGCCATGCCATCAAGCAAATGAATTTGGATATCAGGAAATTGATTCTGGGTTGCTTTTGATAGGACCTCTAGAGGTGCTCGCAAACGTGGAGTAGCAACCGGAATCAGGAAATGGAGTTTTTGACCTTGCAGCTTCTTTGCCAGTAGCTGCATCGTTTCAAAAAACACAGGGGCTATTAGCTCAATCTCCGAAGATCGGCTCCCAGGTAACACTGCGATGACTAATCCCTCTAAACCATCTTTGCCATTGCGATCTAGATGAAGTGCTTGCGCAATCTTTTCCCTAGCTTGAGATGTATTTGGCTCTAACGGAATTTCACTTGCTAGAGGGTGTCCTACATAAGTAGAGGCTACGCCTGCGCGATCATAGATCTCGGTTTCAAAAGGGAAGATACACAACATGCGATCAACCGCTTGCGCGATTTTTTTGATACGCCCTGCTCTCCACGCCCAAATTGATGGAGAAACCAAATGCAAAGTGGGAATACCCACCTTTCGTAATTGAAGCTCAACACCCAAATTAAAGTCAGGAGCATCAACCCCTAAAAAGACATCAGGCCGTCCATCACCCAAAAGATTGGTGATTAACTCTTTACGCAATTTCAAAATGGCAGGCAATTGCTTTATTGCCTCAACATAGCCCCGCACACTCAAGGTTTCCATGGGCCAATCGGAGCGCATACCCTGTGCCTGCATACGCGGACCACCAATGCCGTATACCTCCAGGCCTGCCATGTCCGGAATTTGATTTAAGGCACTCAGAACTGGCGCAGCTAATAAGTCGCCAGAAGGTTCGCCAGCTACACAAGCTAACTTTGGCAAGGTATTCCCGTTATCGAATGATGCCGCGTGTTGAGGCTGCAATAAAGTCATGGAACTGCGCGAGCTTTTCTGCAGTCGCTGGATCAGCGGCACTCGCAGATACCATCTTCTGAATTTCCGCCTTTGCCTCTTCAAAACTTAAGCCATCTTTGTAAAGAACTTTATAAGCTTGACGCAAAGCGGAAATAGTTTCGCTTGAAAAGCCGCGGCGCTTTAAGCCCTCAACATTAATGCCATGCGGAGAAGCCTTATCGCCCGCCGCAATGACAAAAGGCGGGATATCCTGCACCAAGGCAGATGCGCCACCCAACATGGCATGCTGACCAATACGCACAAATTGATGTACGCCAGACATACCACCCATAATTGCCCAATCACTCACTTGGACATGCCCAGCGATCTGAGCATTACTAGAGAAGATGGTGTGATTTCCAACCTGACAATCATGGGCAATATGAACATAAGCCATGATCCAGTTATCGTTGCCAATGCGGGTGATGCCCTCATCTTGCGATGTACCCGTATGAATAGTCGTGAACTCACGAACGGTATTACGATCCCCAATAATGAGTTGAGTTGGTTCACCGCGGTACTTCATATCCTGCGGCGGTCCACCAATCGCGGCAAAGTGAGCGAAGTTATTTTCCTTACCAATGGTGGTGTGACCCTCAATCACGGTGTGAGAGCCTACCTTGGTGCCCGCGCCGATTTTGACATTGGGGCCAATAACAGAGTACGGGCCAACCTCAACATCGCTGGCAAGCTCAGCCTTGCTATCTACTACTGCAGATGCATGAATCCGAGTCATTACGCGCCCTTCGTCCGAACTGCGCAAGTAATATTCGCTTCCGCAGCGATCTCGCCGTCAACCGTTGCCTGAACAGCAAACTTATAAATGCCAGCGCGTCCACGTTCCAATTTTGCAGTCATGATCAACTGATCGCCAGGCAGCACTGGCTTTTTGAAACGCGCGCCATCAATTCCAGCAAAGTAATAAATCGCATCTTCAGCGCGCTCTTCAGAAAACGTGAGCAATGCAGCTGTTTGCGCTAAGGCCTCAATAATCAAAACGCCGGGCATCACTGGAAAATCTGGAAAATGTCCCTGAAAGAATGGCTCGTTCATAGTCACATTCTTTAACGCGGTAATAGTTTCGCGAGGAGTAATTTCAATCACGCGATCGACCAATAAAAATGGATAACGATGTGGCAATAATTGCAAAATTTTATTGATGTCAATTGCGATTGGTGTACTCATAACATGGCTACCTAAGTTTGTATTTTCTTGATCTAAATCCGAAGATTATTGACCTCTACTTTTTATCTAATAATCGTAAACGTTGACGTATTTTATCTAGGCCGCGCAAGATTGCCGCATTCTTTTCCCAAGCTGCATGCAACATCGATGGATAAACACCCGTGAAATGCTGACCAGGCTCTGTAATAGAGCGAATAATCGAGGTATTGCCAGAAATGGTCGTTCTGTCAGCGATCGTTAAATGTCCGGCAAAATTAGCCGCGCCACCGATGATGCAGAAGTTGCCGATCTTCGTACTACCTGAAATTGCTGCACAACCTGCGATGACGCAGCACTTTCCTACGATCACATTGTGCGCAATCTGAACTTGATTATCAATCTTAGTTCCCGAGCCAACTACAGTATCGCTCATAGCACCACGATCAATTGTGGTTGATGCGCCAATCTCAACATCGTCACCGATCACCACATTACCAGTTTGGGGTATTTTGACCCACTCACCACCTGTCGCAGAAAAGTCTGGAGCAAATCCAAATCCGTCTGACCCAATGACTGCGCCACTATGAATAATGCAACGCTCACCAATCCGCGTACCAGAGTAAAGAGATGCAGATGGATAGATCAGGGAATCACTCGCAATTACACTATCTCTTGCAATAGACGTATTGCCCAGAATCACAACCCGCTCACCCAACTTTACATTTGGCCCGATTTGCACAAATGGGCCAATATGGCATGAGGCGGGAATAACTGCCGAAGAATCAATTACCGCGCTTGCATGAATACCCGGAGCATGAGTCGGAGTGTTTTGTTTTGCAAAATGCTGCGCCATTCTGGCAAAAGTTGCATAAGGGTTCTGCGCAATAAAATAAACGCGTTTCGCGAAATGCTGGCCAGGGTTGGCTTGCAAAAATTCAAAATCGGATTTACTTACAATGAGCGCTCCCGCGCTACTATCAGCAGCCTGCTGACGATATAGGGGATTCGATAAAAACGAGATTTGGTTTTGTGCTGCCCGCTCTAAAGGGGCTAAGCCAACAAAGGGGCTGGAAGCCTCCCCCACCAAGCTTGCTTGAAACTGATTGGCCAGCTCGATGGCGGTAGGCATAGATTACTTCTGGCTATTTAATGCCTTGATGACATCATCAGTAATATCGGCTTTTGGACTTGCAAAGGCCGCTTCCTGAACAATGATGTCCAATTTGCGTTGTTCCGCAATCTGACGCAAAACCGCATTTGCCTTTTCTGCAATCTTTGCGCGCTCTTCAAAAGTACGCTGATTGAGATCCTCAGTGAACTCGCGCTGCTTGCGTTGTAATTCACGATCTTGGTCTGCTAAATCACGCTGACGACGAACACGATCCGCCTCACTTATTACCGCTGCATCGCGATCTAACTTCTCGGCTGCAGTCTGAATTTTTTGCGCGCTGTCACGCAAATCATTCTGGCGCTTGGTAAATTCATTCTGCAAACGAGTCTGCATTGCCTTAGCAAGATTCGATTCGTTAAATACCTTTTCAGAATTTACGACAGCAACTCGCGTACCAGCATCTTGCGCAAAAACCTGCGGGACTGAAATTGCGAGAGTAATAACAGTCAAAATCCATTGAAGTGATTTAGGTGATTTAACAAACTTCATAAATACTTTCCTTAAACATTTAAAACGCCGTACCAACCTGGAACTGCAAACGTTGAATATTATCCGTAGGCTGAGCCTTGTACGGAATACCATAGCTAAACTTTAGAGGCCCAAGCGGTGATATCCATGATAAACCCAAACCATAAGAGTATCTAAGAACCAAATTAATATTTTGCCCAAAAGCATTACCGCCATCCGCAAAACCAAAAACTCGCAAGGTTTTATCGACCCCAGACCCAGGAACTGGAACCGTGTACTCTAAATTAGTTACGATTTTTGACTGACCACCAGTAGGCTGCCAAGCTCCGATAATCGTGTTGTAGTACTGTGGCCCAAGGGACCCAGGCGAGTATCCTCGCACAGACCCGATACCACCCACATAGTAGTTTTTAGTGATTGGATAAGGGTTATTTCCATAAGCCTGACCATAACCAACCTCTCCGTTAAATGAGAGGATGTTTCCCTTAGAGAAAGAGTGATATTTCTGATACTGACCAAATAAACGATAAAAGGTCATATTCCCAACAGGCGTTCCAGCTTCTGCTGACAATTGCTGCAAAGAACCATCCGACGGAATTAGCGCGCTATCACGACCATCGCGCGCCCACCCAACTGTTAAGGGGACGTTATAGGTTGTCAAGGTACCAGGGTATCCAGGAGATGCAATTCCATAGCTCATTGCATAATTTAGATAAGGCTGCGGAGTATTTTCCGTAGTCTGAATTTGGAAAGCCTCAACACCCGATCCGAAAAATACTCGGTCAACTTCAGTGTATGGCACTCCAAATTTAATGTTTGTACCAACGGATTTAATTTGGTAATCAGGATCGCCGACGTAATACAAAGGCTTTGATGATCGATAGTACAAATCGGTATAGCGACTAATTCCCTCTTCAGTAAAATAGGGATCGTAATTAGAGAGGGTTAAGTTTTGATTTATTTTTCCCAATGAGGCATTAAGACCAACTGAAGTTCCAGTACCAAAAGCATTATCCTGATTGACGCCGGCAGATAATATTAATTTTTCAGTAGAAGAGAATCCAGCGCCAACCGTCACTGCCCCGGTAGGTTTTTCAGTTACTTTCACATTGACGTCCACCTGATCCGGGGAACCAGGCACATCTTCAGTTGTAATGTCTGTTTCAGTGAAGTACCCTAGACGGCCAAGTCGTTTTTTAGATAAATCAATTTTTTCACTATCAAACCAAGAGCTCTCGAACTGACGCATTTCGCGGCGAATCACCATGTCACGCGTCTTCGCATTTCCCGAGATCTCAACCTTTCGCACATATACACGACGACCTGGATCAATCACTAAAGTGACATCGACCTCGGATAGGTCGCGACGAATATCTGGCTGTGGATTGATAGTGGCAAATGCATACCCATAGGCACCTAGAACATCAGCAATCGCTTTTGTACTCTGCGTTAATAGAGCAGATGAATAGGTGTCGCCAGACTTCAATACGATTAATTCCTTAAGCTCAGATTCTTTACCTAATAACTCGCCAGCCAAACGAACATCTCTGACGGTAAATTTTTTACCCTCATTGATACTAATGGTTAAGTAAATTGCCTTCTTATCAGGAGTAATCGAAACTTGAGTGGCTTCATAAGTAAATTCCAAGTAACCACGATTCAAATAGTATGAGCGGATAGCCTCCAGATCTGCCATCAATTTTTGCTTCGAATACAAATTATCTTTGCTATACCAAGACAGCCAACCGCCAGTTTTAAGCTGCATCTCACTTCTAAGAGTGCCCTCACTAAAAGCTGCATTACCAATAAAGTTAATTTCTTCAATTTTGGCAACAGGGCCTTCATCAACATTGAAATAGACGGCCACTTGATTACGCTCAACCGGAGTTACTGTAGCCACTACCTCGGCAGCAAACATACCTTTTCCAACGTAGGCACGCTTCAATTCTTGCTCAGCCTTGTCTATTAAGGCTTTATCATAAAAACGAGCTTCAGCAACGCCAACAACTTGCAACGATTTTCGAATGCTTTCGGGCTGAAATTCTTTCATACCCGTAAACTCCATCCGCGAGATGGTGGGACGCTCATCAACAATCACAATAAGGACATCACCCTGCGCTTGAATTTGCACATCCCTAAAGAATCCTGTGCTGTAAAGAGCTTTAATTGCTTCAGCACCCTTTTCTTCTGTAAATGTGTCGCCAACCTGCACAGACAAATAACTGAATACGGTTCCAGGCTCTACCCGCTGCAAACCCTCTACTCGGATATCTTTAACAACGAAAGAATCTGCTGCATGAACATGCAAACTCAATCCAATAGATAAAAGCAGAATGAGTCTTGCTAAAAATCGCATAAGGCCGAAGGAGGATAGGTTCAGAAAATTCAAGGCAAAAAATAGCGTTGTAAATCGTTAAACAATGCCAAAAGCGAAAGGGAAATCAGCAATAAAAAGCCCACTTTTTGGAGCTGCTCTTGCACCGAAACCGAAACCCGCTTTCCAGCAACTAACTCCCATGCATCATACAGGAGCTGACCCCCATCTAGCATGGGAAAAGGAAGGAGATTGAGCATCCCAATGCTGATACTAATTAGTGCCAAAAATGCTAAAAAGGCTTGCCAGCCAACCTGGACGGACTTTCCAGCCATATCGGCAATGCTTAAAGGCCCCCCAAGCTGCTTTAGAGAAGCCTGGCCAGTCAACATCCCCAGCATCAACCTTGCTGAGACCTTGGTAATCAACCAAACCCTTTGGGCGGCAACCACTGAAGCATCCAAGGGCCTCAATTTCAGCTCTTTCCACTGATTTAAGGGGGTAGCTATCGGCAAGAGACCAAGCTCTTTCATCGGATCTCCATCCGGCCTCATTCTTGGAAGACCCTCAGCCTTAAACGACTTTATGAGGTGACCGCCCTCGGAATCTTCAATCTCCAAAGCAAATCCAGTATTGCCAGTTAAGGCATCCATCAAATTCCAGCGCAAGGAATTCCAACTCCGTACAGCCTCAAATTCTCCGGCGATAGGCGGCCCACCGGAACTTAATTTTTGCCAACTTAGCACTCGATCACCTTGAGCAATGCCCAACTGAGAAGCGATTGAATTTTCTGGCGGGGTTTGCAAAACCGCTGGCAATTGAGGTGCGCCAGAAATATAAATCACAGAAAAAAGAAGGATTGCTAAAAAGAAGTTGGCAAATGGTCCGGCTGCCACAATTAAAGAACGTTGCCAAAGTGGTTTGTGATCAAAGGCATCCTTTCGATCATTTTGGCAAATAACTTGATTCCGATCGCGACCATCCAAGAGCTTCACGTAGCCACCCAAAGGAATGGAAGCCAATACCCACTCGGTTTGATTGGGTGCTCGATATGTAAACAACGGTTTTCCAAAGCCAATAGCGAACCGCAATACTCGAACGCCGCATGCTCGTGCTGCTAAGAAATGGCCAAACTCATGGAAACTGACCAAGACCCCTAAGGTCAATAAAAATGCTCCAAGAGTAATTAACGCTTGCATGAAATCATTACCTTAAACATCCACCCTACAGAGCTCGAATCAAATCCCGCGCTTCGGCTCTGGCTTGTGCATCAACCTGCAAAATAGCGTCCAGAGAATCGGCGTTGCTTTCTGTAATTGCGTTTAACACTTTCTCAACAACCACAGGTATTTGCAAATACGGTAGACCTTCGTCCAAAAACGCAGCAACAGCAATTTCATTCGCAGCATTTAATACAGTGGGCGCTGTACCGCCAGACCTCGCTGCGGCAAACGCCAATGATAAACATGGAAAACGTGATAAATCGGGCTCTGAAAAACTGAGGTTAGTTAACTGAGTCAAACTCAGTGGCGCAACTCCCGCAGCGATTCTGTCTGGCCATGCCAATCCATAAGCAATAGGGGTACGCATATCCGGTTGACCCAACTGCGCCAACACAGAGCCATCACGATAGCGAACCATCGAATGCACAACGCTTTGCGGATGTATCAGTACTTTTATTTTTTCCAGCGGAAGACCAAACAACCAAAAGGCCTCAATCACCTCTAACCCCTTGTTCATCATGGTTGCCGAATCCACCGAGATTTTTTTACCCATCACCCAGTTTGGATGAGCGCATGCCTGTTCTGGAGTAATGCTAGCAAGCTGATCTAGCGGAGTATTTCGGAATGGGCCGCCAGATGCCGTTAGCCACAATTCTTCAACGCCTAAATAAGCATTTTGCAATGAGGAATCTTGAGTGAAATTATTTGGCAAGCATTGAAAAATCGCATTATGTTCACTATCAATCGGCAATAATTCGCCGCCACCAGCGCTAATAGCCTGCATAAATAAATTACCAGACATGACCAAGGCTTCTTTATTGGCCAACAAAACTCTTTTGCCTGCTTTAGCAGCTGCCAGCGCAGGGACTAAGCCTGCCGCCCCCACAATTGCCGCCATTACCGTATCGCAGCCGGAATCAGTCACAGCCGTCACCAGCGATGCTGGGCCATACATCACCTGGGTCGAGATATTCTTTTGGCGCAATAGCGTTTCGAGACGCTTAGCATCATCAGCCTCAGATACCACTGCAATCGCAGGCTTAAACTCCATGCACTGCTCTGCCAACCGATCGATCTGCTTACCCGCAGTAAGCGCAACCACCTTGAAGCGATCTGGATGAGCGCGAATAACATCTAATGTATTAACGCCAATCGATCCAGTAGAGCCCAGAATGGCAATGTACCTTGCCATCACACGAGACCCGCAAGGATAGCCGCAATGGGCATTGTTGGAATTAATGCATCCACACGATCAAGCACACCGCCATGGCCTGGTAATAACTGACTACTATCTTTGACACCTGCCAAGCGCTTTAACTGGGATTCAAAAAGATCGCCAAAAATACTAAATGCCGTTAATAAAGTCACCATCAATAGCATCGGCACCCATCCAAAACGAATAGCCCAAGCGCCAAATATAGTGGACTCAAATGGCAAGAAGAATACGCACGCTAGAGCGTACGCATAACAAAGTACAAGACCACCCACCGCACCTTCAACCGACTTACCCGGGCTAATTTGCACAGCAAGCTTACGCTTGCCAAAAGCTTTACCAACAAAATAAGCGCCGATGTCCGCCACCCAAACTAAGGCCATTGCGGAAAGCAGAAAGACTAAGCCTAACTCTCGCAAGAAAACAATTGCAAACCAAGTTGCTGGTAACAGTATTAGACCAAGCACAACATAAAAAGGACGTAATTTTTGCAAAGATATATTCATCCCTTTTGCCAAAATGAATGGGGCAATAAAAAACCAAAAGATGACTGCTAGCAAAAGCAAAGAAAATTGCCAGGCCACATTTTGCAAGGCCAGCAAAACAAAAATGATTACCAAACAAAATGTGGCATAAAGCCAAGCTGCACGAGGTGCATCAGGATTTAATAAGCGACTCCACTCCCAGGCGCCTGCCAACACCGCCACAAGAAAAAAGGCGCCGATAAATACAGGAGGCAGGAAAAATAGAATTGGTAATAAGACCGCCAATAGAACAAAGGCAGTAATAATTCGGGTCTTCAACATGAAAAGTGGACTCTGAAATTAGACGGCATCGCTCATTACTTGCGATGCAAGTTGAGCACTAGTTCGCCCAAAGCGACGCTCACGCTGACTAAACCAGTTGATCGCCTTGTGTAATTCGGTTTCGTCGAAATCTGGCCAAAGTACATCTGTGAAATACAACTCTGTATAGGCCAATTGCCAAAGCAAAAAGTTACTAACGCGTTGCTCACCACCCGTACGAATAAATAAATCAGGCTCAGGCGCATAAGCCATAGAGAGATGTGACTGCAATAGCTCTTCGCTAATATCTTCAGGTTTTAAGTGGGGATTCGCTGCAACACAGCGCTGCATTGCCTGCAAGATATCCCAACGCCCGCCGTAATTTGCAGCAATCGTAAATGTCAGCGCTTTACAACCCGCCGTCTTTGCTTCAGAAAATTCAACCATCTCCTGAATTGCATTATCAAAACGACTTAAATCCCCAATCAGTCGCAGACAGATATCGTTTTCAGCGAGGCGTGATACTTCACCCTTGAGGGATTTCAGAAATAACTTCATTAAAAAGCCCACCTCTTCTGGTGGGCGACGCCAGTTCTCTGAACTAAATGCAAATACGGTCAAATACTCAACGCCAATACGGCGACATTCTTGAACAATCTTTCGAACAGCGCCTAAGCCTTCAGAGTGCCCAGCAACCCTGGGCATCATGCGCTTACTAGCCCAACGCCCATTGCCGTCCATAATGATCGCCACATGGCGAGGAATGGAGCTAACTTCTGGTATTGCCTGGGTTGAACTAAGGTGCTGAGTCATAAAGAGTAAAACTCACTACGGTTAAACCGTCATGATCTCTTTTTCTTTTTCAGAGATGATTTTGTCTATTTCAACAACAGCTTTATCGGTCATCTTCTGGATTTCATCAGTGGCGCGACGCTCTTCATCTTCAGAAATTTCTTTATCTTTAGTCAGGCGCTTTAAATGCTCATTTGCATCACGGCGCAAATTACGCACAGCGATTTTTGCATCTTCACCTTCGCTCTTCACGACTTTAGTAAGCTCACGACGGCGCTCTTCTGTTAATGCTGGCATTGGCACACGGATTACAGTTCCTTGTGAAGCTGGATTCAGACCCAAGTCGGAATCACGAATGGCTTTTTCTACAACAGCAACCATTGTCTTTTCAAAAGGCTGAACGTTGATCGTGCGGGCATCAGCCAAACCTAAACTCGCAACCTGACTCAATGGAGTGGGGTTACCGTAATACTCAACTTGGATATGTTCCAAAATTCCAGGATTGGCACGCCCTGAACGAATCTTTGCAAGACTGGTCTTCAAAGATTCAAGTGACTTTTGCATCTTTTGATCGGTATTGGTTTTAATTTCTACTGCAGACATCTGGCCTCCTATTAAACGTGCACCAAAGTACCTTCAGGCTCACCCTGTACTACGCGCATTAACGCGCCCGGCTTGAGTATCGAAAATACTTTGATTGGTAATTTTCTGTCACGACACAATGCAAAAGCAGTGGCATCCATAACTTGTAAGTTTTTAATTAATGCTTCATCGAAGGTAATGGTTTTGTAGAGAGTTGCCGTAGGATCCTTCACCGGATCAGCGCTGTAGATACCATCTACCTTGGTTGCCTTCAACATGACCTCTACGCCCATTTCAGCGCCGCGCAAGGCTGCTGCTGTATCAGTGGTAAAGAATGGGTTTCCAGTACCTGCGGCAAAAATAACAACCTTACCCTCGCTCATTGCCCGAATTGCGCGAGGACGAATATACGGCTCAACCACTTGATCCATTCTTAGTGCAGATTGAACACGAGCCTCAACGCCCTTTTGACGCAATGCATCTTGCAAAGCAAGTGAGTTCATCATGGTTGCTAACATACCCATGTAATCAGCAGTTGCTCGATCCATGCCAGCTGCCCCACCCGCAACCCCGCGGAAAATATTTCCTCCGCCGATCACAATCGCAAGCTCAACCCCGCTATTTACTACTTGAGCAATTTCAGAAACCATGGCATCGATGGTGACCGGATTAATGCCGAAAGCATCATCCCCCATCAGGGCTTCACCAGATAATTTTAGGAGGACGCGTTTGTAGCCTGGCATATATATTTTCCGTAATTTGCCAAGTAATTTTCATACTTAGCTTATTGATCTTTAAGCACTTTTGATACCTGCCCTGAATTATAAATGGCTTAGAGGTAGCCAAAGAAAAGGGCACAGAAACCAAGGTTTCTGTGCCCATGAGGCTAGGCCGATCGGGACAAGCCCGAAAAGGGCTAATTAAGCAGTCGCTTTAGAGGCGGCAGCTACTTGGGCAGCCACTTCAGCAGCAAAGTCGTCTTGACGCTTCTCAATGCCTTCACCCACAACAAACATCGTGAATCCCTTCACGCTGGTATTGGCGGCTTTGAGCATTTGCTCAACAGTTTGCTTATCGTTTTTAACGAAAGTTTGGTTCAAGAGAGACACCTCTTTGAGGTACTTCTGAATAGAACCTTCAACCATCTTCTCAACGATCTCTGGTGGTTTGCCAGATTCAGCAGCCTTTTGAACAGCTACGCTACGCTCAATTGCGATGGACTCAGCTGGCACATCTGCAGTAGACAAAGCAACCGGCTTCATGGCAGCAACGTGCATTGCCACATCTTTTGCAGCAACTTCATCGCCATCAAACTCAACCATTACACCAATACGAGTACCGTGGAGATAAGAAACTAACTTGTTGCCACCAGCAAAACGCTTGAAGCGACGCGGCATGATGTTCTCACCAATCTTACCGATCAAAGCGCTACGTACTTCGTCAACAGTAGAGCCGTTCAAAGGCAGCGCCAATAAAGCGGCTACGTCAGCAGGATTCTTTTCCGCCACCAACTTCACGCAATCATTTGCGAAAGCTAAGAAATCATCATTCTTAGATACGAAATCGGTTTCGCAGTTCACTTCCAACAAAGCACCCGTTGTGCCATTGATTGAAGATGCAACGATACCTTCAGCAGTAACGCGAGAAGCTGCCTTACCTGCTTTGCTACCAAGCTTTACACGCAGAATTTCTTCTGCGCGGGCCATATCACCATCAGCCTCAGTCAATGCCTTTTTACACTCCATCATTGGAGCATCGGTTTTGGCGCGGAGTTCGCCAACCATTGCAGCGGTAATAGCGGCCATTATTCAGCTTTCCCTTCTTCAACAAACTCTTCTTCGCCTTCTTTAACTGCAGTCAATACTTCTTGAACTGCATTTGCACGGCCTTCCAAAATTGCATCAGCAATGCCACGCGCATAAAGAGTTACTGCCTTGCTTGAATCGTCGTTACCAGGAATAACGTAATCAACACCCTCTGGTGAGTGGTTAGTATCAACAACAGCGATTACTGGAATACCAAGTTTGTTAGCTTCTGTAATAGCAATCTTGTGATAACCAACGTCCACAACGAAAATCGCATCAGGAACGCCATTCAAATCTTTGATACCGCCAAGTGCTTTTTGCAATTTGTCGAGTTCGCGATCGTTTGTTAAAGCCTCTTTCTTAGAAAGCTTTTCCCAGTCGCCAGCTTCTTTAGCAACTTCCATGTCCTTCAAACGCTTGAGGGAACCCTTAACAGTTTTGAAGTTAGTGAGTGTGCCACCCAACCAACGGCTATCGATATAAGGCATACCAGCGCGAGTTGCTTCTTCAGCAATGATTTCGCGTGATTGACGTTTTGTACCTACAAATAAAATCGTGCCACGATTAGCAGCAACTTGTTTTGCAAATTTCAGGGCGTCCTGAAACATTGGCAATGTTTTTTCCAAGTTGATGATGTGGATTTTGTTGCGATGGCCGAAAATGAAAGGGGCCATCTTTGGGGACCAGAAACGTGTTTGGTGACCAAAATGGCAACCAGCTTCCAGCATTTGACGCATTGTTACTGACATAACTTCTCCTAAGGGTTGGTTCTAAAGTTGAGTCCTAGCTGCGCTAAACAACGCCACCCTGGAAGGCTCAACTCGCGATTTCAAGTCCAAAACAGACCTGAGCAAAAAATTATAGCTTAAATATCAATGATCTAGCTAGGTTGAGCCCACCCCCATCTAGAACTGATGGGAGCGTTTACTGCCTCAAATGCCCTAAAAAAGTGAATCTTGCCTAATTTTTAAGCATTTTTGACCAGAAAAATCCTCTCAAGTCGTTGATAATCAAGGCATGAATAGTGTATTTACCGCAGAAAATGACATCCAGGGGATGCGTGAAGCCGGCCGACTAGCCAGCGAAGTTCTCGATCATGTAGCCCCCCATGTAAAAGCGGGTGTCACCACAGGCGAATTGGATCGGATTTGCCATGAATATATGCGTGATGTCCAAAAAACCATTCCTGCTCCATTGAACTATCAGCCGCCTGGCTACCCTCCTTTTCCGGCATCGATCTGCACCTCAGTAAATGATGTGATTTGTCACGGCATCCCCGGTGACAAAGTTTTAAAAAATGGTGATGTTGTTAATTTAGATATCACCGTGATTACTCCCGATGGTTACTTCGGAGATACGAGCCGTATGTTTATGGTCGGCGAAGTTTCAGTCATGGCAAAACGTCTCACACAAATTACTTTTGAATGCATGTGGCTTGGCATCGCTCAAGTCAAACCAGGCGCATCACTAGGCGACATCGGTCACGTAATTCAGACGCATGCAGAAAAAGCAGGTTACTCAGTAGTACGCGAATACTGCGGGCATGGTATTGGCAAAGTGTTTCATCAAGACCCACAAATTCTTCATTACGGCAAACCTGGCACTGGTGAAAAATTGCAAGCAGGCATGACTTTCACCATTGAGCCAATGATCAACGCAGGTAAACGTGATATTCGCACTATGCCCGATCAATGGACTGTTAAAACAAAAGATCGTAGCTTGTCAGCGCAATGGGAGCACACGCTTCTAGTAACCAATACTGGTGTTGAAGTACTCACCTGGTCAGATGGAAGCAACCCTCCTCCTGATTGTGTAAAAGGTCTTTCATTTAGACCATCCACTGCTAGCGCCTAATCATATGAATTCGTCGGTAACGACAAACAAAATCACGGATGCAGCAAGCCTTCGATCTGCTCGTGAAGTTGCATACACCGAATTCAAGAAAACTCAGGCTGTAGGTAAGCTTACTAAACAACTCAGCAAACTTACCGATCAACTACTCGCTCAACTATGGAGTGCTTGCGATTTAAACAATGAAGCGACGCTAGTTGCTGTTGGTGGCTATGGCAGAGGCGCATTATTTCCATACTCAGATATAGATATTCTGATTTTGCTGCCGGCTGACGAAGAAAAGGCTAGAACGCTCTCAAAACAAGTTGAGCGATTTGTTGCTAGCTGCTGGGATACTGGCCTGGAAATTGGTTCTTCAGTAAGAACCGTTGCGGAATGCATCTCTGAATCAGAGCAAGACATCACGGTTCGAACCTCTTTACTCGAGGCACGCTATCTCTGTGGGCAAAGATCTTTATTTAAAGAGTTTGCCAAAGCCTATGAAGGCGCAATGGATCCACGCTCATTTTTCCAAGCGAAATTAGCCGAACAAATCCAACGTCACTATAAATATCAAGACACACCTTATTCACTAGAGCCAAACTGCAAAGAGAGTCCTGGTGGTCTACGCGATCTGCAAGTGATCTCATGGGTTAGTAAAGCAGCCCTACTTGGGAACACCTTCAAAGATTTGCATGAAGCTGGCTTGATCACCAATCGAGAGCTCACGGAACTCAATCGCAATCAACGACTATTGGAAACCTTGCGCGCCAATCTGCATCTCATAGCAGGACGTAGGCAAGATGTCATTGCATTTGATCTGCAATCCCCTCTCGCTCACGCCATGGGCATTGAAGAAGAGTCTTCGCGCCGCGCAAGCGAAGCCATTATGCGTCGCTATTACTGGGCTGCCAAAGCTGTAACCCAATTAAATGATGTACTACTGCAAAACATTGAAGCGCTTCTATTTCCGCAAGAATCAAAAACTACCCACCCTATCCCCGGCGAAGGAAATGAGTTCTTCATTGAGCGTCAAGGCGTTCTAGATATCACGGACCCACAACTCTTTCAAAAACATCCAGAACAAATTCTGCGAACCTTCTTAGTGTTTGCGCAGACCTCCAGCGTAAAGAGTCTTTCTGCCAATATTTTTAGAGCACTCTATAACGCTCGCACAAAGATGGACAGCAAATGGCGAGCTAACCCCATCAATCGAGCCCTGTTTATTGAAATCCTGAAGCAACCCGAGGGTGTCAGTCGAGCTTTCCACCTCATGAATCGCAGCAGCGTGCTCGGAAGATACTTGCCTGCTTTCAGAAAGATTGTTGGTCAGATGCAGCATGACTTATTTCATGTATATACCGTTGATCAGCATATCTTGATGGTGCTACGTAATGTGCGTCGTTTCATGGTGCTGGAGTACACCCATGAATTTCCATTTTGCAGTAGCTTAATTGCTCGTTTCGAGAAACCTTGGCTACTCGTCATTGCAGCGCTCTTTCACGATATTGCAAAAGGTCGCGGTGGTGATCATTCGCAACTTGGCAAAGCGGACATGCGCAAATTCGCAAAAGAGCATGGCCTAGACAAAAAAGATACTGAGCTTTTAGTGTGGTTAGTTGCAGAGCACCTCAATATGAGTCAGGTTGCTCAAAAACAAGACATTACCGATCCCGATGTTGTGAAAGCATTTGCCAAGAAGATGGGTGATGAACGACACCTCACTGCTCTATATCTCTTGACCGTAGCCGATGTCCGTGGAACAAGCCCTAAAGTATGGAATGCTTGGAAAGGAAAACTACTTGAAGATCTGTATCGCGCCACCTTGAGAGTATTGGGTGGTGCAAAACCTGATGCTTCATCAGAGCTGGCGCTGCACCAAGAAGAATCCCGAGCCAAACTTCGGCTTTATGGAATTAGTGATGCCTCCTATGAGGATCTTTGGAAACAATTGGATGTTGCATTCTTTCTAAGACAAGATTCATCTGATATCGCGTGGCTAACACGCCACCTATATAACAAAGTCAATACAGATCAACCGATCGTCAGAGCAAGACTTTCTCCCGTTGGCGAAGGTTTGCAAGTAGCGATCTATGTAAAAGACCAAGAGGATCTATTTGCTCGGATTTGCGCTTACTTTGAAAGACATGGCTTTTCTATTTGGGATGCACGCATTCATACAACGCATCATGGCTACGCCCTTGATAGCTTCCAAATCTCAGGAAGTAATCTTGTGGATGAAGGTGGTAGCTATCGAGATCTCATTCAGCTAGTTGAATTCGAGCTGACTGCTGCACTCTCTAAAGCGGATCCTTTGCCAAACCCCAGCATGGGACGTCTATCTAGACAATCGCGCATCTTTCCAATTCAACCGCGCGTTCATATGATGCCAGATGATCGTGGACGCTATTACACCCTTGCGCTATCTGCTAGCGACCGCACAGGCTTGCTTTACACAATTTCTAGAGTCTTAGCAAAGCACCAGGTTTCTATTCACTCTGCCAGAATTAATACCCTTGGTGAGCGTGTTGAGGACGTATTGCTATTGGATGCTGCCAACCTCGGAAAAAATCCAAAGCTGCAGATTCAGTTAGAAACAGAGTTGCTAGAGGCTTTAAGCACTTAAACGACTAATCGCCCTCTGAATACGTAGGCTCTCAATCTGATCGAAAGAGAACCAACCCAAAGTAATATTCTCCAGAGGCACTTCTTCACGCAGTACTTTTAATTGATAAAGGAGATCAATGTGCAGATGAGCGCCTTCATTTTTATTTGGATTGGCTGGGATCTCATGAACATCAATATCAATCGGTTCGGGATTCTCAATGGCACTTATACAAACTAAGCCAGTCTCTTCGTAAACCTCACGAATTGCAGCCTCAATAGGCGACTCCCCTTCATCAATATGACCGCCTGGTTGAAACCACTTCTTAATATAGGGGTGAAGTATCAGCAACACTCTATCGCCCTGAATCACCAATCCACTGGCGGTAATATGCCCTTCATTGGTCAATCGTGAACAAGGCGATGAAGAAGCGAGAATTACGCTTGCTTGCTCTGCATAATTAGATTGACGAACCAATGGGGTAATTTTTTCTAGAAGATTCATTCTCATGAGCTAAGCATAGATTGAATTTAACAATGCCACTACCTTAAAACAGCGTAAGAAAGTTCTTACTTCAGCAATTCCAGCATGCCCGCCTCATCAATGACGGGCACGCCTAATTCTTCTGCTTTAGTGAGTTTGCTTCCAGCATCCGCGCCTGCAACTACATAATCTGTTTTCTTTGACACTGATCCAGCAACTTTTGCGCCCGCTTTCTCAAGCAGATCTTTTGCTTCATCACGAGTCATGGTGGGGAATGTACCCGTTAGAACAAAGGTCTTTCCAGCCACAGCGGCGCTGATCACTTTTTCTTCTACCGCAAGCTGCATGCCTGAAGCCAAAAGCTGCTCAATTACTTCACGATTGTGGGCCTCTTCCATGAAGCTCAGAATGGAGTCAGCGACTACAGGGCCAACGTCTTTAACGCTGAGCAACTCTTCCATATTCGCATCCATTAATGCATGCATTGATTGGAAATGATTCGCCAAATCTTTAGCTGTAGTTTCACCAACATGACGAATACCCAAGGCGAAGATAAATCTCGCTAGAGTTGTATTTCGAGACTGATTAATTGCCTGTATGAGATTGTCGGCAGACTTTTCACCCATGCGCTCAAGATTTGCTAAAGCGGTAAAACCCAAACGATAGAGATCTGCTGGCGTTCTCACCAAATTTTGATCAACCAATTGATCTACAATCTTTTCGCCCAAGCCTTCGATATCCATAGCCCTTCTGTGGGCAAAGTGAATCAGAGCTTGTTTGCGCTGAGCGCCGCAAAATAAGCCGCCGCTACAACGCGCAACAGCTTCATCCGCCAAACGCTCAATATGAGAATCACATACTGGACAGCGGGTTGGCATTTGAAACTCTTTGGTATCACTAGGGCGACGGTCTTTAATAACCGATACCACTTCAGGAATTACATCGCCCGCCCGTCTTACAGAAACCGTATCGCCAATCCGAACATCCTTACGTCTAACCTCATCTTCATTGTGAAGCGTGGCATTAGTCACGGTGACGCCACCTACTTCAACGGGAGCTAGGCGTGCTACTGGAGTAATCGCGCCTGTGCGCCCCACTTGAACATCTATTCCCAAAACCGTTGTGAGAGCCTCTTGGGCAGGATATTTATGTGCTAATGCAAATCGAGGGGCTCTGGAGACATAGCCCAACTTGGCTTGCTCGGCAAATGAATTCACCTTATAGACAACGCCGTCAATGTCATATGGCAATGCATCCCGCTTAGCCCCAATGGCATTGTAGAAATCTAGGATCTCCTGAACGGAGTGCAATACTTTGCGCTCAGAGCAAACAGGCAATCCCAATTCAACATATTTATTTAGTAATTCTTCATGCGTCTTGGGAAGCCATGATTGGGGCTCAAGTGCACCTAGGCCATATGCAAAGAAAGAAAGTGGACGTTTAGCCGTGATCTTGGAATCCAACTGGCGCAAACTACCTGCAGCTGCATTACGAGGATTTGCAAATTCTTTTTCCCCCAAAGCAGCAGCCTGTTGATTCATTTTTTGAAAATCTTTGAGGTACATAAAGACCTCACCACGAATCTCTAAGACTTTAGGAATGTCTTTGCCAGCTAATCTCAATGGAATAGCACGAATCGTTTTGATATTGGCAGTGACATCCTCACCGCTAGCACCATCCCCACGAGTGGCGGCACGTACCAAAGAGCCATTCTCATAACGCAAAGAAATTGCAAGGCCATCAAATTTTAGCTCGCCAGCATAAGCAACGTGATCAGTATGCAAACCCTCACGACAGCGACGATCAAATGCAACTAATTCTGCTTCTTCAAATGCATTATTGAGAGATAGCATTGGTACTTCATGCGTTACCGAGTCAAACTCTTTTAATGCAACACCCCCAACACGCTGAGATAAGGATTCAGGGGTGACCCATTCAGGATGAGCTGCTTCAATTTCTAATAACTCGCGATAGAGCTTGTCATATTCGATATCTGGCAATAATGGATTATCAAGAACATAGTAGGCATGCTCTAAGCGAGCCAATTCCATTTGTAGAAATGAGTAACGCTCCGCTAAGTTTGTCGGACTATTAGACGACAAGGGGGTTCCTAGCTAAATAGTCGACCAGCTACCGAGGAGCCTGCTGCGATGCCAGACCTCTCCAGGTTGGAATAGAGCATATCAAGGTGCTGACGGATACTAATCACAGCAGCCTCACTGAGATTAATACCACTATCATCCACCAAGCGACCGTGCGCCACTTGAGCAATTTCGACACCTTCGCCTAACATTCTTTCAAACGCCCGTTGATCTTGAGCAACAGAAGGAATTTCAAGTAATAGAGTTAATTGTGTGACAGGTACATTTGGATCTAGATCAGCACTATTAAAGATTAAAGTGTCATTACTAAAAAACTCATAACTACGTCCATTGCGAGCCAATTTGAAACCACGCCTTCTCATAAGGGCGTCGAAATTTCCCCAAGGATAGGGCTCATCAAATAAAACATTAATACTCAGTTGAATATCGCTCTCGGCTGCCATTGCGTCTAATTCTTTCGCACTTTCGAGCATCGCGCTGACACTTGGCATATCAATTTGAGCCCCCAAGGTATTTGCTAAGGCCTGGACTCGAGAACAAAAGTCTGATAACTCAAGGACGCTAATTGGACCTCGTCGACTAGCTAATTGAATCGCTAATTGCACGTCAGAATAAAAAGCCTCTGCTCTAAGATCTTCCCATCTTACCAATGTGCCTTGATCGACATTGAGACCTTCATAACTCCATCGCGGAGACGTACTAGAACGCAAATCTGCCCATGAATTTATCTCATCGAGAACTTCCGCTCCAGAAATTGCCTCATCGAAACGAAGCGTAATGACACAGTCAATGCGGGGATCAATTGCAAATTTTTGTAATTTAGAAATAGCTAAATGAGGCGCACTAGTAAAACTAGGCTCAACACGATCCACAATATCTGGGTCAGCAAAACCTCTTGCCACAGAAGGTTTGCGAGTAGCCTGCTCATCAAATGCATTTTCACCCCGATCATTAACTTCATGACGAGCGCGAGAGTATTTCCAATTAAGAACGGCCACCAATATTAATATCAGCAAGCCGATAACGATCAATGCAAACTGCAAATCAGACAAGCCTAACATCGTCATGATTTGTTCTATAAACACTTAAGCAGCCTCCACCATTGAAACGGCTGAAGAGATATCCACTGCAACAATGCGAGATACACCCTGCTCCTGCATCGTCACACCAATCAATTGATGGGCAATTTCCATGGTGATCTTGTTATGCGAGATGAATACAAACTGGGTTTTTTCAGACATTTTGGCAACCATCTGCGCGTAACGCAAGGTGTTCGCATCATCCAGTGGCGCATCCACCTCATCGAGCAAGCAGAATGGGGCTGGGTTCAATAAGAACAATGAGAAAACCAAGGCAATCGCAGTCAAGGCCTTTTCACCACCAGAGAGCAAATGAATGCTGCTATTTTTCTTGCCTGGGGGCTGCGCCATAACCTGAACGCCAGAGTCCAAAATCTCTTCACCAGTCATAACTAATTCAGCGTGTCCACCACCGAATAATTCTGGAAAGAGTTTTCCAAAGTGTGTATTAACTTGATTAAAGGTACCCTGTAATAAATCGCGAGTCTCAGCATCGATCTTGGCAATCGCATCTGTCAAGGTTTGCATTGCTTCATTCAAGTCAGCAGATTGAGCATCCAAGAACTGCTTACGCTCACGTGAGCTTGCGAGCTCATCCAGCGCAGCCATATTGACTGGGCCCAAAGACTGAATTTCAGTATTGAGACGATTCACTTCGCTTTGTAGCGCGCCAATCTTCAGATCAGGACTAAAGTTTGCCTCTAATGCGCTGAGGTCGGCCTCTGCATCTGCCAGCAATGTCGCAAACTGTTCATAGTTCAAACGAGCAGCTTGTTCACGCAACTGCAGATCTACGACCTTATCACGCATTGGTTGCAAACTACGTTCAATTTGCATACGGACTTCATCAACCTCGCGCAATTGGTGCAACAGAGCATCCTGCTCCGTACGCGCGTTTGCCAGAGCAGCTTCGCGAGCGCTACGAGCCAATAGCAGACCCTGTAACTTCTCTTGCGCCTCCTCATCATTCAGCGACTCAAGCTCTTGGGTAGCTAGATCATGCTTATCCTGAATCTCCATGATCTGAGTGCGCGCAGTACTTTGGTCACGCTGCAAATCAGCAATACGTTGTTGTAATGAGCGAGTAGCAAATGCTGCTTCTTGAGCGGCCATCTCGGCAACACGCAATGACTCCCGCAATTGATCGCGTTCTTGCGTAGTGAGCTCCAATTTTTGCTGAGCTTGAGCCAACGCCTCTTGATGTCCTTGTCTAGAATCCTCTGATTGAGTTTGCTCTGTAGTTGCTTGCTCATGTGTCAAGCTCAACTGCTCCATTTGCTGACGTAGCTCACTCATCTCATTCTGAATTTGAGTAGCGCGTTGACTGTATTGCTCTTCAGCTTGAGTCAACTGCATTCTTTCCACTTCAAAGCCATGGGCCTCTTGCACAGATTGCTCAGCATTAATGCGCGCTTGCTCAGCAGCCTGATGAGCAGCCTGATAGTTCGCTACACACTGCTCAAGCTCACCCTGCAATTCACTTTGCATTAATTTTTGGGCGCGCAACTGCTTCTCAAGGCTTTCCATTTCTTGAGCACGGGCCAACATACCAGCTTGCTCAGAGTCAGCTGCATAAAGCTGAACACCAACACGACTAACTAAATGGCCCTGCTGGGTAACAAATGCGCCGCCAGCTGGAAGCTTTTCACGACGATGTAAAGCATCTTCGAGGCTAGAAGCAATATAAATATTGTC
This sequence comes from Polynucleobacter tropicus, assembly GCF_013307225.1. NCBI lineage: Bacteria > Pseudomonadati > Pseudomonadota > Betaproteobacteria > Burkholderiales > Burkholderiaceae > Polynucleobacter > Polynucleobacter tropicus. Next base: position 1,482,869 of record NZ_CP028942.1, read on the forward strand.
TAACCACTCTTGCAATACCGAAGTCAATCTAGCAGCGCCAGCGCTTTGAACACGACTGAGTAAAGGCGTGAAATCCGCTGGAGCAGATGTATGCGCAGGACTAATTTCTTCTGTAAGCAAAATTGCCAAACGGCTTGGAGGCGCATCATTCGCCAATGCCAATGTTTCTTGAACACTTTTTGCGGTAACCGCAGCTAAACGCTCACGCAATACAGACTCAAGAGCAGCTTCCCAACCACTCTCCACTTTTAACTCTTGCCAGAGACGCTTACTTTCTTTAAGCCCCTTACTTTCTAGCCATGGACCAATCTTACCCTGCGCTTGAACGCTTGCTTGCAAAGCTGTTAACGCAGTTAACCTAGCTTCTGTTTGGGCCAGGTCCTGATTAGCAGTTTGTATTTTTTGCTGAGCGGCATTACGAGCTTCATCAGCCGCTGGAACACGTTGCTGGGTTTCACCAGCGCGTGCTCTTGCTTCTTCAACCTTACGTTGCGCCATCGCATGACGATCAATCGCCATTTGCAACGCTTCAGCATCAGGACGACGCATCCCATCGAGTTCGCTGGTTAAACGCGTCTCACGCCCTTTAAGCTCATCAGCCTGCGCAGACATCGAGCGAATGCGCTCACCTAAACTCGCGAGACGTTGCTCGATTGTTGCCAAAGCTTCGCGTGCATTATTCAAATCGCGGGAAGCACTTTGGTAAGCCTCATCGCGACCTGGCATCTGGTCTTGCAAACCGTTTAATTCTGTTAATAATATTTGCTCTTTTTCGCTCGCCAATGTGAGCTCATGTTCAGTTGTGCGTTGTGCCTGTGCGGCATCAGTCTCTTGAACAGTCCAACGCTGTAACTGCGCTTGTAGATCTTGAGTTTGTTGCTGCAAGCGTTGGCGCGCTTCTTGAACGTAATGTATTTGTGACTCAACCTGACTTACATCAGCATTGGTTTGATACAACTCGCCTTGCGCTTCGGACACCTTGTCTTGCAATGCATATTGTTGAGTGCGCATTGTCTCAAGTTCAGCCTCGGAGTGGCGTAGTTTGGCGGTTTGCTCTTCTAGGTTGACCTGAGTATCGCGAATGCCGTTGGCATGGCGCTCTTGCTCTTTACCAGCCTCAGTCTGGCGGACAAACCACAAGAGCTGTTGCTGTGATTTCATTTGCGCAGAAAGCTCAGCGTGACGCTCTGCGACCGTTGCTTGCTTTTCTAGACGAGTCAGTTGTTGATCGAGCTCGCGCAGAATATCTTCAACACGCGTTAAATTTTCTACAGTATCTTCAAGGCGAGCTGCAGTTTCTTTGCGGCGCTCCTTATATTTAGAAACGCCAGCTGCTTCCTCAAGGAATACACGCAACTCCTCTGGTTTCGCTTCCAAAATGCGATTGATTGTTCCCTGACCAATAATCGCGTAACCTCTTGGACCCATACCAGTACCCAAGAAAATATCTTGAATGTCTTTACGGCGTACCACTTGATTATTCACGTAATAACTAGAATTCCCGTCACGCGTTAATACACGCTTAATAGCCAATTCAGTAAATGCGCTCCACTGACCTTGCGCACGACCCTCAGAATTATCAAAAATCAACTCAACGCTGGCGCGACCTGATGGTTTACGTAAACCAGAGCCATTAAAAATAACGTCCTGCATGGACTCGCCACGCAATTCACTGGCGCGGGATTCACCCAAAACCCAGCGAACAGCATCAATAATGTTGGACTTTCCACAACCGTTTGGCCCTACAACACCAATTAATTGGCCAGGCATTTCAAAATGGGTTGGGTCAACGAAAGACTTAAAGCCGGAAAGTTTGATGGATTTCAGTTGCACGGCGTACTTTGCAGGGAAAAAGGGGTTCTAAATAAAGGACTAAAAATTACATCTAAAGTGGGAAGATGATAGCAAGCTTAGGGCTACTTAGACGGGTTTTTGCCCCATCGATATAATGATAAATCTACCTTCAGGGACAAAATCCCTTAACAATCTGATAGTTAACCAAAAAGCATGAGCCAATCACCACAAAACATCATTGAACAAGCCTGGGAAAACCGCGCAAACCTCTCACCAAACAGTGTTCCTGGAGATGTCCGTAGCGCCGTAAATGCGGTCTTGGAAGGCCTAAATAATGGCAGTATTCGAGTTGCCGAGCGCCGTGATGTGGGTAAGTGGGAGGTAAATCAATGGGTTAAGAAGGCTGTGCTGCTTTCTTTCCGCCTAGAAGACAATACTCCAATGAGCGCCGGGGGTTACACCCAGTTCTATGACAAGGTTCCAAGCAAGTTTGAGGGCTATACAGCCGCTGACTTTGCTGCAGGCGGTTTCCGCGTAGTTCCGCCAGCCGTTGCTCGTCGTGGATCCTTTATTGGCAAAAATGCAGTATTGATGCCCTCCTATGTCAATATTGGCGCTTATGTTGGCGAGGGTACCATGGTTGATACATGGGCAACCGTTGGCTCTTGCGCCCAAATTGGCAAAAATGTTCACCTTTCTGGCGGCGTAGGAATCGGTGGTGTCCTGGAGCCAATTCAAGCTGGCCCAGTAATTATTGAAGATAACTGCTTTATTGGCGCTCGCTCTGAAGTAGTGGAAGGCGTAGTGATTGAAGAGAACGCTGTTCTCTCCATGGGCGTCTACATTGGACAAAGCACCAAGATTTACGATCGCGAGACTGGTGAAGTTCACTACGGTCGCGTTCCAGCAGGCTCGGTAGTAGTTCCTGGCTCGCTTCCTTCCGCATGTGGCAAGTACAGCCTCTATGCAGCCGTGATTGTGAAAAAAGTAGATGCGCAAACCCGAGCAAAAACAGCCATCAACGAATTGCTTCGCGACTAATTTAACTTTCTCAACTTTCGACAATTACTTATGAGCGCCGCCCTTGAGTTAACTGAAGCTCTCATTGCATGTCGTTCCGTCACTCCAGCAGATGGCGGTTGCCAAGATTTAATTGCTAAACGCTTGCAAGCCATTGGCTTTCATACTGAAAGCGTTGTTAGTGGTCCTGATAATTTTCAGGTAACAAACTTATGGGCAATTAAAAAGGGTAAAGCTGGCGATCAAGGCAAGGTACTCATGTTTGCTGGCCACACCGACGTTGTCCCAACTGGTCCACTAGAAAAATGGACTAGCGATCCATTCACGCCAAGTATTCGTGATGGCAAGCTATACGGCCGCGGCGCTGCTGATATGAAAACTTCTCTCGCTGGCTTTGTTGTTGCCGCTGAAGAGTTTGTTATTTCCCATCCAGATCACCAAGGTTCGATTGCCTTTCTGATTACCAGCGATGAAGAGGGTCCCGCCAACGATGGCACAGTGATCATGTGTGAACGCCTCCAAAAACATGGTCAGCGTCTAGATTACTGCGTGATCGGCGAACCTACTTCAGTAGATCAATTGGGCGACATGATTAAAAATGGCCGCCGTGGATCACTATCTGGCAAATTAAAAATAAAGGGTGTTCAAGCTCATATTGCTTATCCCCACCTTGGTAAAAATCCAATTCATTTATCAACACCAGCAATTACCACTTTAGTTGAAACCGAGTGGGATAAGGGGAATGAATATTTCCAGCCAACTAGCTTTCAGATCTCTAATGTGCATGCTGGCACCGGAGCAAACAATGTTATTCCTGGTGAACTAGTGGTTGACTTTAATTTCCGCTTCTCCACAGAGAGTAAGCCCGAGCGATTGCGTGAGCGTCTAGAAAAAATCTTGCATGATGCCGACCTAGATTTCGAGATTGAATGGGTTCTTGGTGGCAGTCCGTTTATTACCGGCGATGGTGACTTAGCAGGTGCATTGCGCAAGGCAATTAAATCTGAAACCCAAGTGGATACTGAGCTCTCTACAACCGGCGGCACCAGCGACGGTCGCTTTATTGCCAAAATCTGCAAAGAAGTTGTGGAATTTGGCCCCCTAAATGCCACTAGCCACAAAATTGATGAGTGCGTAAACGTCGATGATGTTGAGCCTCTTAAAAATATCTATCGCAAAACACTTGAGCAGCTCATTGCTTAAGTTTGCAATTTCGCTTCTTTAATAACACCTTTATCCATCATGGACCCTGAGCCTTCACAAGCCCTTTCAGTCAATCAATCGATTGAGCTCATTACCCATAAATTAGAAGCCGCAAACTTGCATTACGGGCATGGTGCCATTGATGCGCAAAGTGAAGCCCTTTGGATTGTTAGTAAGCAATTAGGGCTGAGTCCTGCTGATGCACTTGATCATTTAGATCAAATACTCACCAGTGAGCAGCATCAACAAGCATTAGCTGTTACTGATGAACGCATCACCTCTCGTAAGCCACTCGCCTATATTCTTGGTGAAGCTTGGTTGATGGGTGTTCCATTTTTCTGCAGCGAACAAAGTATTGTTCCGCGTTCTTGGATTGCAGAGCTCATCGTTGATGGCTCACTAGAACCCTGGCTTCCAGCTGATGGAAAAGTTTTGGATCTTTGTACCGGCAATGGGTCACTGGCGGTCTTACTGGCGCTTTCGTGCCCAGATATTCACGTCAGCGCATGTGACATTAGTTTGCCAGCACTATCAGTCGCAGCTCGCAACGTCGATCGCCATGGACTTAACTCTCAAGTTGAACTATTAGAGGGTGATCTATGGGAAGCCTTGCCAGAACCAAATGAAGACAATCTATTCGACTTGATTATTTGCAATCCACCTTACGTAAATGCAGACTCCATGAATGCCTTGCCAGCTGAATACCAAGCTGAGCCTGCATTAGCGCTCGCTGGCGGTGATGATGGGATGGATCTCATCAGAAGAATTATTGCCAACGCGCCCGACTACCTCTCTGAGCGTGGTGCGATTCTGCTTGAAATCGGCAATGAGTATGAGAACTTCAAAAAAGCATTTCCCCAAATACCTGCTATTTGGATGGAAGTTTCAGCCGGAGAAGAACAAGTGCTACTCATTCAAGCTGAAGATCTGCGCTAACTCAGTTTACTTAGACAATCTATTTAGCTTAACTCGGCCGCTGCAGCTATCGCCTGATCAATTCGCTCTACAGGAATCACTCTTAATCCGGGGATTTTCGTCTTTGGCATATTTGCCTTAGGAATAATGGCGACTGTGAAACCCAGCTTTGCCGCCTCCTTAAGACGCTCTTGACCGCGTGGGCATGGACGAATCTCTCCCGCTAAGCCCACTTCACCAAACACAATTAACTCTTTTGGTAATGCGCGATTACGAATAGATGATTGAATCGCAAGTAACACTGCCAAGTCAGCAGCTGGCTCTGAAATCTTCACGCCGCCAACGGCATTCAAGAACACATCCTGATCAAAACAGGCTACTCCAGCATGACGGTGCAAGACCGCTAACAACATAGCTAAACGTGCCTGCTCCAAACCAACGGCTAAGCGGCGAGGATTAGGCACATGGGCAGTATCAACAAGCGCTTGAATCTCAACTAAGAGAGGTCTACTACCCTCTTGCGTAACCAACACACATGCGCCGGGAACCATTTGCTCATGTTGCGACAAGAAAATTGCTGATGGGTTTGTAACACCCCGCAAACCTTTTTCAGTCATTGCAAATACACCTAGCTCATTGACTGCGCCAAAACGATTCTTAATAGAACGAATTAAACGAAACGAGGAGTGTGTATCGCCTTCAAAGTACAACACGGTATCAACAATGTGCTCCAACACCCTTGGGCCCGCCAAATGGCCATCTTTTGTGACATGGCCCACCATCAATACACAAATGCCGCTGGCTTTAGCCGCTCTGGTTAATTGAGCAGCGCACTCTCTCACCTGCGCAACTGAGCCAGGGGCGGAGCTTAATACTTCAGAGTACAAAGTTTGAATGGAGTCCACAACCAAGACTTGTGGCTTAACAGTGTCCATAATAGAAATCAGCTTCTCCAACTGAATTTCTGCCAAAACTTCTAATTGTGGTGCATCCAATGCAATTCGCTTCGCACGCAAAGCAATTTGAGCGGCTGATTCCTCACCACTGCTATAGAGAACATTCATTCCAGCAGCACTCATCTCAGCAAGCGCCTGCAATAGCAGAGTGGATTTACCAATGCCGGGATCACCACCAAGCAACACAACACCACCAGGCACCAATCCACCGCCCAATACGCGGTCAAACTCTTCTACACCAGTACTAAATCTTGGCAAATCTTCAGCGGTAATCGTCGAGAGCTTTTGTCTAGGCAAAGATTGCGCTAGACCCTGAAACCGAGAGTTGGATGTCGTCTCTGGCAAACCCTCTTCCATCGTGTTCCAAGACTGACAAGATGGGCATTGTCCTTGCCACTTCGCCGAAGTGCCGCCACAAGACTGACAGATATAAACCGTTTTTACTTTAGCCAAGAGATATCCAGCAATACCAAATTGAATTGTTAATCGAGTTGTGTACCAGCTTTATTTTCTTGAGCGCGCTTAGGCGCATCTTTACGACGTTGCTCTAGATCTGCCGCTCTAGCAGCTGAAGCTTTTTGCTTTTGTTCAAAATCACGTTGGTTATCAGCACGCTCGGCAGATTTTTCTGGAGATACGCGTTCGGCAGCACGCTTCTGATCCTTCTGATCTTTAATACTCTTACGCAAAGTTCGCTGCACTTCATGTAACGCGCGCTCTTGCTCGCCGATAGGATCAATTTCCTTTCGATACTGGGCTCGCGCGCTCCGCAAACAGTAATCTACCCAGTAATTTTGATAGCAATCAGTCTGTGCTTTGCCCCAGCGATACTTAGCCCAATCACGTTGCAACTCTAGGTCCCGCTCAATTCTATCTAACTGCTCCAATTCAAGCTCTTCAGCCGGCGTGGCAAGCGTCACCCCACTAATGGCGCTAACCAGTAGAAAAAAGACGGTGAAGAACTTAGATTTCAAGGGAAGAAATATTCTCAAATTTCTACCTTAGCGCCTAACTCAACTAAGCGATTGGCTGGAATTCTAAAAAAATCAGACGGCTTTGCAGCATTCTGCATCATCCAACTGAAAAGCTTTTCTCTCCACAATGCCATACCGGGAGATGAAGACGGAACAATAGTGTCTCGTGAAATAAAGAAAGAGGTATCCATGACGTCAAAGTGAATACCTTCATGCTTCTCGATCAATTTAAGCACATTATTAATGTCGGGCGTCTCTTTGAACCCATGAACCGCTCTCACCAAATACACGCCCCCACCAAAGTCTTTCATCGTAATGCGCTGATCATCATTCACATAAGGCACATCCCAAGTACTCAACTTAACAAAAAAGATCCGCTCATGCATGACACGGTTATGCTTTAAATTGTGCAACATAGCTACTGGAACGTAGTCAACATGTGCCGTCAAAAAGATTGCGGTGCCCTCAACTCGATGCGGCGGGTGAGCCAATAAACCTTCGACGAAAGCCTGCAATGGAATGGAGCCTTCAACCATTTTTGCGCGCAAAAGTTTGCGGCCCCGATACCAGGTAATTAGGCAGGTAAAAATTAAGAGCCCCAAAAATAATGGGTACCAACCACCATCTTTAATTTTGATGAGATTTGCGCTCCAGAAAGAAAAATCTAAAGTGAAAAATAAAGAAGTAAGCGCAATCACCAGAATTAAATTCATCTTCCATTCGCGATACATCACAACCGCAAGCAATACCGCAGTAATCATCATTGTCGATGTCACGGAAATACCATACGCAGCCGCTAAATTAACAGACGCCCTAAACTCAATAATGGTAATCACAACCATAAACAATAAGGCCCAGTTAACCACTGGCACATAAATCTGTCCTTGCTCAGAGTCAGAGGTGTGCATGATGGTCATACGCGGCATAAAGCCGAGCAATATTGCCTGACTCACTAGAGAATAAGCGCCAGAAATAACCGCTTGGGAAGCAATTACAGTGGCTGCAGTAGCCAAACCAACTACTGGCCACAGAGCCCATTCAGGGACCATCAAATAAAACGGATTAGATGCAGCATCTGGATTAGAAAGTAGCAGCGCACCTTGACCTAAGTAATTAATCAACAAACTTGGTAAAACCACAAATAACCACGCATAACGAACTGGATTCCGACCAAAATGCCCCATATCCAAATACAAAGCCTCTACTCCAGTTACGACCAATACCACTGCGCCCATCACAATATAAGCAGTAGTAGGATGCAGAGACACAAAATGAACTGCATGCATTGGATTAATCGCACCAATAATTTGCGGTGCGGCTCCGATATTAATCGCCCCCAGAATTGCGAGCACAATAAACCAAGCTAGAGTAATCGGACCAAACAGTTTTCCTACGGCAGCGGTTCCAAATTTCTGAATTAAAAACAGCGCAATCAAAATGGTTAACGATATTGGAATGATGAATTTATGCAAACTCGGTGTTGCGATTTCGATACCCTCAACCGCAGAAAGAACAGAAATAGCTGGAGTAATAACCGACTCGCCCAAGAGCATGCATGCACCAAGCATGCCTAAAATCATCAAGCAGAAATACGTTTTTGAGTCACTCTTATAAGATCGCAGAGCAAGAGCCATCAAAGAGAGAACGCCGCCTTCGCCCTTATTGTCAGCACGCATCACAAACAATACATATTTAAAAGTCACCACCAAAATCAGCGACCAGATCATCATGGCAATTACGCCGAACAAAGCCTCTGGAGAAAATGCAATGCCATGCTCTGGATCAAAGCATTCTTTAAGTGCATATAGCGGGCTTGTTCCAATATCACCAAACACAACACCGATGGCAGCGAGCATTACCGCTCCCAAGCTACCCTTTTTATGGCTGTTAGGGTCTTCATGCAAATTGACCGGGTTTAATAGTGTTGAACTGGAAAACTCTGGATTGCTAATTGACATTGCAGGCCTTTGGCTCTTGTTGCGTGGCAATATATTACTCCCTAAACTAGACCTCCCCAAATGACATTAGGCAACCCAAAACCGCATTTTTTAAGCATATTTTGTAGAAATGGTCGACATTGCAGTGCAAAAAATGGTAGAATCTCTGACTCAGACGCGGGGTGGAGCAGTCTGGCAGCTCGTCGGGCTCATAACCCGAAGGTCGTAGGTTCAAATCCTGCCCCCGCAACCAAGATTTACACACTAAGCCCTTAATTTTTAAGGGCTTTTTGCTTTTTAGAGCAATCTAATCATGTCGATGCCATAGACGCCCACTATCCCAACGCAGAAAACGACTTGATGCGCCAGACGAACCAATTCCGAAGGTCCAAACTTGAGCACCTGTTTCTGGGGTTTGATAAAACGGGATGCCTAGGCTCTTATATCTAGCTATAACCGTGGGATGTGGGTGCCCGTAGCGGTTGCGATAACCATTTTGAGCAAAAGCGATGTCTGGCTCTAAAGCTTTTAACAGCTCAATCGATGAAGATGTTTTGCTGCCATGGTGTGGCGCCATAAAAATGATTTGTCGATCGCCAATCTCATTCAACATCATCGCGTCTAAGCGCTCAGTAATTTCTGCTTCGCCTTGACGCTCTACATCACCCGTCAACCAAAATGAATAATTTTTATTCCGCACCTCAAGAACACAACTCATTTCATTAGGCTTCATGGGATATTGTTTTTGAAAATTAGTGAATTCATGGGGATGCCAAATCACAAATTCCACCTGATCCCATATCCAGCGCTGACCATAACGACAAGGAATACTAGGAATGTTTCTGGCGCTCAGATTCATTAATAATGGGTTATCGCTTGGTAAAGAACCCATCATCCCGTTAAATGTAATTTGCTTTAGCAATGAAGCCGCGCCACCCACATGATCGCTATCACTATGACTAATCACCATGCGATCAATTTGAGCAATTCCTCTGCCACGCAAATATGGCAATATGGTTCGCTGTCCAGCATCGTCCCCTTTGCCCTGTATAGGTCCCGTGTCATACAGTAAGCGCCTGTTTGCAGTTTCAACTAATACTGCGGTACCTTGACCAATATCCAGTACGGTCGCCTTAAATTCGCCCGATCTTAAGGTCTTACCCATGAAATGAGGCAAAGGCATAAAGAGTATTGCAGTTGGTATTAGCGCGCCTAACCTCGATCGCCAAGATACCGACAACTCACCAGGCTGAATGGCATAAATCATTCCAATGATTGATGGAACTAAAAGCCACCAAAGGGGTTGACTTGACCAAGCTACTGCCCAATTCCAACTTGCCATCCACTCTAATAAAATTGCTAAGTACTCCATAACTGTGTGGGCTGGTATTAGAAGCCACTTACCAAAAAATTCTGGTAACAATGATCCAGCTATGGCCAAAGGAGTAACGATGTAACTCACCACAGGAATAGCAAAAGCATTAGCTAGTGGGGAAACTATTGATACCTGATAAAACCAAAATAACGTTATAGGTAAGAGCGCAATTGTCACAACAGCCTGCACTCGACAAGCCTCGCGACATGCTTGCATCAACCGCGATATCAATGGCGCCTCTAACTCCCTGCCCGTCGGAACACCTAACAACCCAGATGAATCTTTCATCGCATATAAGATGGCAGCCACAGCGCCAAACGATAACCAAAACCCTGGTGTGTAAGGCGCCATCGGGTCAATCAATAAAACAAACGCAAGCGCCCACCACCAAATGTCAAAGGACCTTGGATTTCTGCCAGTCCAAAGGGCGAAAGCAACTACCCCAACCATGTACATGGTTCTTTGAGCCGGTATCTGAAATCCAGCTAGCCATGCATAAACAAACGCAGTCAAGAAACCTGACAATGCCTCAACCCTCCCAACAGGAAGGAGTAGTGGCAAAGATCTACGCCTCCAACAAAATGCGGCCAAAGCTGCTCCAGCACCTGCCAACATCGTGACATGCAAGCCCGATATTGAAATCAAATGACCAATACCAGTTGCATTAAATACACCCCAATCATCTTGATGGATTGCATTTTGATCACCTATTACAAGAGCAATAATCACACCCGCATATCGCGCATCTGGTGATAGTGCAGTTTTAATTTTTCTTCGTAGTTTGTAGCGCGCTAACTCCATTTGCAATGCAAACTCGAAAATGCCAATGTCATTCGCTCGCAATAATTCGCCTGATTTAACTGATCCACTAGCGCCAAAGTTTTGATGGAAAGACCAGCGCTCAAAATCAAACGTATGAAGATTTAAGGACCCATAAGGCCTCTTAAGTTTCACCTTCAAATTCCAGCGTTGGCCAGGAATAATTTCTGGAATGATTTGATGACTTCTCCAGGCAGGCTGCCAACTAAGATAAATTTGATGCGGGAATTGGGTCTTGTCTTCCCCCCAAAGAATCATCTGTGTGATTTCAAATGCAAACTTTACGCCAGACTCACCACCCTGAGGCAAACCAATCACTCTGCCCTCAATACTTAATTCTTCCCCCTCCAATTCCTGAGCAAGAATATTTTGCAAACGACTATCAGCGTAGTTTGCATTCCACGCAAAACCTAGAATAAATAACAACGCGCAGATCGAAAATTGACGCACCCACCCAGTCCGTTGAAACAGATATATCAGCAACGCGCACATCAAGCCGGTCCCAATAGAAAACCAATGCCATTGAGATGGCACCTTCGGCAAAAGAAAAAGGAACGATCCCCCGGCAATAAATGCCGTAATTGCTAAGCGCAAAAATTTAAGAGGCTAAGTTTAAATTTAGATTGCCGGCATAAAGCGCCGACCAACGAGGCAAAACCTGCATGGCATTGCGCCATACTGCGGAAGCAAACTCTGAATCACTCACGCCACGAATGATCGCTAGCTCCTTAGCAATTCTAGACAAGAATGCAGGTTCATTGAATGTTAAATTTTCTGCTTTCAACCAAGCCGGCGGGATATCAGGCGCATCAGTTTCCGTAACAATACTCTCAAGAGGCAATTCCTTGATGAGTCTACGAATTTGAAGAGCACGCTCATAAGTTGCAGCACCGCCAAACCCTAACTTGAAGCCAAATTCAATAAATTGCTCTGCCTGCTGAAAGCTACCATTAAATGCATGCGCAATGCCTCCCGGTACTTTGCGTCGACGCAAAGCTTTTAATATGGAGTCTTGCGAACGACGCACATGCAATATGACAGGCAACTTAAATTGCTCCGCCAAATCTAATTGCGCATGAAAGAAATGTTCTTGCTTATGCGGATCTAAGTCCTCAACAAAATAATCTAAGCCAATTTCTCCAATACCAACAAACCTTGGGTCAGAAAGAGCTTTGTTTATTTGCTCCTCTAATAAATTGAGATCGCTTTCATGCGCTTGATTGGTATACAAGGGATGAATACCCAATGTATAAACTAATCCTGGAATTTCATTGCTGTATTGTGAAACAAGGGATTGCACATTTTGTGTATCCGCCACCTTCACTGCAGGCAACAGAATTGCGTTCACACTCATTTCTCTAGCTGAAGCAATGATTTCCGTCAGAGATGATGAGAACTCTGGTGCATCTAAATGACAGTGCGTATCAATCCACATGGGAGCGTTACTGCGCAAAGGTTTTGAGTACTCCGCGCTCTAAATGCAAAATGCGATCGCAACGTTGAGCGCGAACTGGATCATGCGTCACAATTACAAAGGCAGTGCCTTGGTCGCGTGCTATATCCAACATCAAATCAAATACGCCATCAGCAGTTTCAGCATCTAAGTTTCCAGTAGGCTCATCCGCCAAAACACAACTTGGGTTACCAACCAAGGCTCTAGCCACAGCAACTCGCTGGCGCTCCCCACCTGATAACTCTGCGGGTGTATGTTCGATGCGATTAGCCAAACTGACAGACTCCAACATCTTTGCAGCTCTACGCTCACTCTCTATGCGATCAAGCCCCCTAATACGAAGGGGCAATGCAACATTTTCTAAAGCTGTGAACTCATCCAATAAGTGATGAAATTGATAAATAAATCCTAAATTCTCATTGCGTAGTAAATCCAACTGCTTAATTGAAAGTTGCGAAAGGATTAAACCTGATAGCGTAACTGAACCAGCGCTGGGGGTATCAAGGCCACCCAACAAATGAAGCAAAGTACTCTTACCAGATCCTGAAGAGCCCACAATCGCGACTTTCTCTGCGGGGTCAACATCCAAATTAATGCCCTTTAAGACCTCAACCGCGTTAACTCCCTTGCCATAAGTTTTACTGAGGTTACGAGCAACCAACACAGAATTGAGGCCCTCTTGAATCATTGCATTATTCATATCGGAGTGCCTCAGCAGGTTGAACTTTAGATGCACGCCGACTTGGATATAGAGTTGCCAAGACTGATAATCCAAAAGCCATTAATCCCACTGTGACCACATCGCCCATACGCACATCCGATGGCAACTCACTAATGAAATAGACATCGCGTGGCAAGAATCGCACGCGGAAGATGGCTTCAATTGCTGGAACAATAACATCAATATTGCATGCAATTAATAATCCAAGACCAACACCAGCCAATGATCCCATTAAACCAATTGCCAATCCTTGAACTAAAAATATTCTCTGTATCAGCCCTGGGCTTGCGCCCATTGTTCTTAAGATTGCAATATCAGCTTGCTTCTCATTCACTGTCATTACCAATGTAGAGACCAAATTAAACGCAGCTACAGCAATAATGAGTGTCAAGATGATGAACATCATTTTCTTTTCGGTTTGCACTGCTGCAAACCAATTGCGGTTAGATCGAGACCAGTCTGTAACCCACAAGGCCTGCGGAACAACAGACGCAAGCTCAGCTGCAACTTCAGGAGCACGCTGCATATCATCCACTTTGATGCGCAAACCAGATGGGTCGCGTAAGCGTAATAAGGCGGCGGCATCCTTCCAATGCATGATCGCTAGAGAACTATCGTATTCATAATGACCGCTATCCACAATACCCATTACTTGAAGGGTGCGCATTCTTGGCATTGCACCTGCTGGAGTTAAATCACTCTCAGGGACAATTAAATTAATTCGATCGCCAATACGTGCGCCAACGATAGAGGCTAATTGAGCACCTAATGCAACACCAAAGCTGCCAGACTGAAGATCGTTAATATTTCCAGCGATAAATTGTTTCGGAAGATCAGAAACCTTTCCCTCTTCGCCTGGAGCAATTCCGCGAATAGCAACGCCACGCATAACACTATTGCGAGTTAGCAATCCTTGTGAGCTCACCATAGGAGCAACTCCTATTACATGTGGCTCGTTAGCCAGCTTCTCGGCAAGCGACTCCCAATTGCTCAAACCATCAGGCGCAGTAATTTCTACATGGGAAAGCACGGACAGCATGCGATCGCGCACCTCTTTCTGAAAGCCATTCATCACCGACAGAACCACAATTAAGGAAGCGACCCCCAATGCGATTCCGGCAGTAGAAATTCCTGAAATAAAGGAAAGAAAGCCGTCACACTTACCAACGGCCTTTCGGCGCTTGGAGCGGGTATAGCGCAAGCCAATTTCTAGGTCAATTGGAAATCTCAACATAGCCACAGTTTAGACAATTGCGAGCGCATACTGATGGAAACTCCAAATGCCACCTAAAATTGAGGGAATGACTCAGAATTCAGCTCAAACCCAAAATACCCAAGGTCAGCCTAGACGCCTTACCCTGATGCTAACGGGGGAGGATGCCTTGGATGAACAAGGCGACAATCAGGCTCGCCAAGGATTGCCACATGAACGCTATCTGCTTGGAGATAAGGTTCCTCTTGCGCCAATTCTTCTTTTGGGACAATCCACAATCGGCTTTGATCCCAATCTCGAAATCGCATGCTTACAACCAGTTCATCTGCACGCCACTCGCGACCATCTGATTTTGATGGGTCAGAATCAAATTGATCTCACAGAAACTGAATCAAATAAATTACTAGATGCGGCACTGCCCCTCCTTAAAGAGGACTTTGATCATCAGTTGCTATTTCATAATCCATACCACTGGTTTATTCCAGCTGGACCATTTAGTAAATTAGCCAGCTATAGCGTTGATCAAGCACAAGGTCGCAATATTGATTGGTGGATGCCTCACGATACTCATGAGCAAGGCGTCGCTAAGCGTTGGCGTAAATTACAAAATGAAATTCAAATGCTTTGGCACATCGATTCAGTTAATGAAGAACGGCAAGCAAGAGGTTTGCCTAGCATCAACTCCATCTGGATTAGCGGCATTGGCAAGCTAAATGATGTCAAAGTACCGTCAGCATTGGCGCGCGCAAGCAAGATATATGGGAAACACTCTCTACTATCAGGACTAGCAAAATTCTGCGGCATTCCAGTCAGCGCCTCAGTCGCCAATGAAAATCTTGTTGGTGCTTTTGCTTGGCCAGATAATCCGGAAATGCTTTGGCCTCAATTGGCAAGTCAATTACTGAATAAACAGCTTGATGAAGTGATGATTATTGATTTTCCTGAGGGAAAAACTCGCGAGCGGATATTGACCTTGCCTGATATTCAAAAGAAATCTTGGATGTTCTGGAAAAAACCAGAAGTTCTTGCTTTGAATGATTTAATTCAATCGTGAGTCAATTTTCTAAACGATCTTTTTCAGAAAGAGCTGCTACTTGGCTAGAGCAAAGCGGCTTGCATCCATTATTAGCCAGACTATATGCAGCTCGAGGCGTGGAATCTCCCGAGGAACTTTCTCTTGAGCTAAAAAATCTACTCTCTCCAAATGATCTCAAAAACTGCATTAGTACTGCATCTTTGCTCGCTGATATTTTAGAAAAAAAAGAGCCCATGCTGATCGTTGCGGACTATGACTGCGATGGTGCAACAGCCTGCGCCGTTGGCCTGCGCGGCTTACGGATGCTTGGTGGCGCAGATACTCCTATTCAGTTTTTAGTGCCCAATCGTTTTACGATGGGTTACGGCTTAACGCCTGATGTCGTTGAGCTAGCAGCCCAACAAATCCCTAAACCAAAATATTTAATTACTGTTGATAACGGCATAGCTAGTGAATCGGGGGTTGAGCGTGCCAATGAACTTGGCATGTCCGTGATTGTGACTGACCATCACTTGCCCGGCGACAAATTACCCAAGGCCGCTGCCATCGTAAATCCCAACCAACCAAATTGTGCATTTCCAAGCAAGGCATTGGCTGGTGTTGGAGTAATGTTTTATGTGTTGGTTGCGCTTCGTGCGGAATTACGTAAGCGTGGCAAATTTACCAATGAAACACAACCTAAACTAGAAAATCTATTAGATTTAGTAGCACTTGGCACTGTCGCGGACGTTGCGCAACTAGATCGCAATAACCGAATCTTGGTTTCCAATGGTTTAAAACGGATTCGTGCAGGTATATCTCAACCTGGAATGCAAGCACTCTTCCAAGTGGCGGCTCGAGATCCCCGCAAAGCCAATACCTTTGATCTTGGTTTTGCCATTGGACCAAGGCTCAATGCCGCTGGGCGTCTTGCGGATATGACGCTAGGCATACGACTACTATTAACTGACAGTACGGATGAAGCCTTGAGTCTTGCCCAAGAGCTAGATCGCATTAATCGTGAGCGACGTGTGATCGAGGCAGGCATGCAAGAAACCGCTCTTGCCCACCTTTCTGAAGAGCAACTCGCAGGCACGCTGTCACAACGCTCTAGCATTTGCCTGTGGAATTCCGAATGGCACCAAGGTGTTGTTGGCATTGTGGCATCACGCCTAAAAGAACGTTTTAATCGCCCTGCGATTATCTTTGCTCCCGATGGCAATACTGGGGAAGAACTAAGGGGTTCGGGTAGATCTTTAACGGGATTTCATTTGCGCGATGCTTTAGACATTGTTTCGAAAAAAGAACCTGGCTTGATCTTGAAGTTTGGTGGCCATGCGATGGCCGCAGGCTTAACTATTCGCAAAGATGACTTTGATCGCTTCGATGCCTGCTTTCAGGAAGTTGCTAATAGCTTGCTGACCGATGAGTTACTAGAGCGACAACATATTCATGATGGTGTTCTACAAACTTCAGAATTCACCCCTGAAATTGGTGATCTTCTTGCCGATGAAATCTGGGGCCAAGGATTTCCACAGCCCATTTTCTATGGCGACTTTGAAATCACCCAGCAGAGTCTGATGAAAGAAAAACATCTACGTTTGCTAGTAAAGCCATTAGGTGCAGACTCAAACCCAGCCACAGCAAAACCACTAACAGCCGTTTGGTTCAATCGCACCCAAAGCCTGCCAACTAAAGCCAAGCTTGCCTACCGCCTAGTTACTGACCGCTATCAAG